>JAHEDF010000106.1 GCA_024641365.1 Planctomycetota bacterium
CCATTTCATTAGCCAAATAGTGCCATTTTCGATGCTAGAATTGGGCTTTTTGATAGCGACTTGCGACTCAGCCTTAGCTCCTAGAGTCACGCTACTCAAGGAATGCAAACCATGGCCGCTAAACCTGCTGCAAAAAAATCTCCCCCTAAAAAAGCCACCGCTAAAAAAGCCACCGCTAAAGTAGTTAAAAAAGTAGTCAAAAAAGTAGTCAAAGCTGTGGCCACTCCGAAAAAAAAGACCACCACTAAAGCTAAGCCTGCTGCGACAACACAACAAAAGACCAGTAGCACTCAGCCTATTTCACCTGCTGAGCGCATGAAAATGATTGCGGAAGCCGCCTATTATATGTCAGCGAACCGTGGGTTTGCCCATGGAAATGATATTGATGATTGGGTTGCCGCCGAACAACAAATAGACGCCGCATTGAAGTCCACGGCTTCTGCTAGCCATCGTAAATCAAAATAATATGTTAAAAATATTCCTTATTTTAACTGCCGTTATTGTGCTCGGTGCTGCTGGATACAGTTGGGTGGTCGCAACAGGATCGACTGTTCCAGAAAACCCAATTACTGAAGCAACCTCTGGTGCAATAAAAACCAAAGTGCAATCGGGTGTGACCTTAAAAATTGCCAGTCTTCGTCACCGTATGGAACAAACCAAAGCGGCTCCAGAAAAACCAATGATTCTCGCTATTCAAAAAGAATCCGCAGAATTACATGAACAAATGAAAGAAACTATTCGTCAACTCGGTGCACTGGGTGAAAGCGAAGAACAAATTTTGCATTGGGTTAATCTCGTACAATGGCCTCAATTTGTTGCTGATGAAAAATTATTTAACGAGTTTGCAGCACAACAATAAAAGATATCGCCATGCAGCAAGAATCAGCCGCTCCAAATCCAACTAGTGCTGATATTAATCGCGCTTTTTATGATAACTTATGGAGCAAAGTTCGTTGGCCTGCACCAGAACAATTTAATACGTGGTCATTCGTCCAATCATTGCTTCCGCAAGCTACAGATCGTTTGGAAATTGGCCCCGGCATGCGCCCGCGTTTACCTATAAAGGATACGCACTTTGTCGACTTAAGTAGTGCTTGTGTGGAGCGGCTGACAATATACGGAGCACAAGCACATTGCAGTTCAGCGACGGAATTGCCATTTACTGCGGCGTCTTTTGATTTGGTGTGCGCGTTCGATATTGTTGAACATGTCGACGATGACCAAACCGTTTTACAAGAAATTGCCCGCGTGTTGCGGCCAGGTGGAACTTTTGTCGTCTCAATTCCCTTGTACGCAGATCGGTGGACTCCATTCGATGCCATGTGTGGACACGTGCGCCGTTATGAACCACGTGAATTTCTTACGCGTTTAAACGAACTTGGGTTTACAGTCGATAAAAGTGGTGGCTTTGGTATGCAGCCTCGCCAATGGCTGGTAGATCTCGGTATGTTTTTTTTCCGCGTCATGCCGCGACGGGCCATGTTTTTTTATAATTATGTATTTATGCCGATTGGCATGAAATTTCAGGACAAACTTACTTTTGTTGACGGCGATGTGGCGCTAACTGATGGTGTATTTGATGATGTTATTTTGTGTTGCCGGAAAAAATAGATCTATACAATATAATTTTAACTAATAATGACGCATCTTCTGAAAATGGTTAAAAAAAACATTCACCAGGGTAAGCACAAAGACCATTCTTTTCGGCGAGGAAATTCATATAAGTCAGCAAATTTTCATCAGTTTTATAAATCAACTTTGCTCGCATGAATTTTGAAATACGGGTATATTTCAAGAGGCATTCAACACAGAGGACACGGAGAACACAGAGGTATTAGTACTTATTCGTTAACGTGTATAGCAGAATAAATAACGATTATTTCAGGTAGAAATCTCTCAAACCGTCATAATGAGATGGGTAAGAAATTTTATATGGGGCCAGTATAATAATGCCCATCTTCACTCCTCTGTGTTCTCCGTGTCCTCTGTGTTAAATGCTTTCAAAACAACGCATTAATGAGTGGAAAACGTCATTCTTTACCGAATTGCATTAGCACAAAGAGCACAAATAAACCTCGCTGTTGCCAGCGAGGTTTTTTGCACATTACCAATTACGTTACGAATCAGCCAGCTTCGGCTTTGACAGTGCCTTCGGCTTTCTTCAGTTTTTCGATCATACTGTTCGGTACGGCCTTATATTCGGCTGGTTCCATCGAATATCCTGCACGGCCTTGTGACAGCGAGCGTAAGTCTGTGGTGTACCCGAACATTTCAGCGAGTGGAACTTCCGAGCGAATGATTTTATTGACACCACGGTCAACCGTTTCGGTGATCATCGCACGCTTGGATTGTAACGAACCCATGACCGAACCAACGAATTGATCGGGGGTTTCCACTTCGACGTTCATCCACGGTTCGAGCACTTGCACGCCCAAGTTTGGATAAGCGGTACGAATGGCTAAAGCGCCTGCTGCAACGAACGCATGTTCCGACGAGTCAACGTCATGGAACGAACCATCAATCAATTTAATGTGTACGTTAATGACAGGGAAAGGTAATTCATAACCACGAGCCAATTCATTTTTGATACCGTTTTCAATTGGGTTAATGTATTCTTTTGGAATTGAACCGCCGCGAATACCATTTTCGAACATGAATTCTTTACCAGTGGCTTTTTCTTCGGTGGTCATTGGACGAATTTCAACCACACAATCACCGTATTGGCCGCGTCCACCAGATTGTTTGACGTGTTTACCGCGAACTTCAAGGGACTTGGTGATAGTTTGGCGATACGATACGCGTGGTTTTCCAACAACTGCATCTACTTTATATTCATCGCGAATACGATGAGACAATACTTCCAAATGCAGCTCACCCATACCGGCAATAATTAACTGCGAGGTTTCTGGGTCAGTCCATTTTTTGAAGGTTGGATCTTCACGTTCCAAACGCGCTAAAGCGTAGGCCAATTTTTCTTTATCAGCATTCGATTTTGGTTCGATAGCCATGGTGATAACTGGCTTGGCAAAACTAATACCTTCCAACACACCTGGCGTATTATCATTTTGATGGACTAAGGTGTCACCAGTTTGGGTATTCTTTAAACCGACGAGCGCACATATATCGCCAGCACTGGCCTCTTCGACTTTGGTCGATGACGAACCAACTAATTTAACCATGCGTGCGGCGCGTTCAGTACGATCAGTACCAGCAGCGACCATCGCATCACCTTCTTTAATGACACCCTGATAGACGCGTACGAATGATACGTCACCCAAGTTTGGCATACTCATGATTTTGAAAACCATGGCACGTAATGGTAATTTGGGATCACATGCAGTTTTTATCGGCGTGGTTTTGAGCACGTCATCAAGTGCAAATTGTTTGATCGAATGTGCGTCTTTCGGATTAGGTAAAATATCGACAACGCTGTCGAGTAACATTTGCACGCCTTTATTACGTAATGCAGCACCGCATAACATAGGCTGTAATTTGAAATCCATGGTGCCTATGCGTAGGCCCTTCATGATTTGTTCATTGGTCAGGGTTTCGTTTTCTAAATAGGCCGATTCAATTTCTTCATCGCCACAGAAACTGGCAATGCCGTCCATCATGTCATGACGACGTTTTTCTGCTTCAGCTATAAATTCAGCAGGGATATCATTTTCTTTTTGATCTTCACCTTTGTCGCCTTCGAAGGTGATGTATTTCATTTTGATCAAATCGATGATGGCGCGGAAATCGTCACCAGCGCCAATTGGCATTTGAATTGGAATTGGATTACCAGCTAAGCGCTTTTTCACCTGCACAACAACGTTGTCAAAATTAGCACCCATGCGGTCCATCTTATTGACGAACACTAAGCGAGGTACGGTGTATTTGTTGGCTTGGCGCCACACCGTTTCGGATTGTGCTTGCACACCAGCAACAGCACAGAACACCACCACAGCTCCGTCGAGCACGCGGCATGAACGTTCCACTTCAGCAGTAAAGTCAACGTGGCCTGGGGTGTCGATCAAATTAATGTCATATCCGCGCCATTGAGCGAACACAGCCGCTGCGGTAATGGTAATGCCGCGTTCTTGTTCTTCTTTCATCCAGTCAGTTGAAGCGCCACCATCATGCACTTCACCGATCTTATGTTTTTTACCGGTGTAGTAGAGAATACGTTCGGACACGGTGGTTTTGCCCGAGTCAATGTGGGCAACGATGCCGAAATTACGCGTCTTGGCGAGATTGATGGCCATTATGGGCTCCAACAGGGCTATAAAGCGGGTACATCGGCCCCTCAGAAGGGTGCCGGAAAAGAGGAGGCGGGATCATGGTGCAAAGCTGCGTGAAACAAGTGGCAAACAGCACAAGAGACCTGATCTGTGGGGGTAAATGCATGCAAACAGGAGTGGTATGCGGATGCGATTGCCATTAGCGCAACATCACCGCTCTGCATTCTCTGATATTTATCCCGATTTGTTGCTTTTCCGCTTGTTTTAGCAGCGACTTGGCCGCCTCGAACCAGAGCCAAGCGTAAGACCTAACAGGCTGCTAAAATGTTAACACGCTCAACTCGACAATTGAGAGTGAGTATACAAAGGCCCACCTAAGTACTCATCTGGTTTAGAATCTGCTCGGATGCTTCTGGGCAATTAAACATAACGCACCCGCACTACACCAATACGCGCTATGTGGTATTCAATGATGGCGACGAAAATTTAGGCTTAGTAAAATCCTAAAATTAGTTCCTGTTCCTCGGCTTTATTCGGCTTTATTCATCAAAATCCATAATCCCCAAAAAGCCCAAAAGAAATACATATACAATTAATGCGATTATAAATGCAATAAGACCAAGAAAACTGACCAGTACCGCTTTCCAGTTTGATCTAAACTGATATTTTTTTGATTTTGCAATTTTATTTTTTGATAATTGTTTAATTTTTACAATGTGAGCGGCTGCAAATGCATAGGAAATAGGTAAAATATAATCAGGGAATCGCTCAGGTAAAATTGGCAATATCCCTAGAATAGCCATGGTAAACAATATACCAATCAACAAAGAATAGCGGGCCTCCTTTTGTTGATTAAGGACATCAAAATTACTCATCAGATAATAAGCGGCAGCTAATGGTCCGCCCATGAAAGTGCCAATGCCAACTTGCAGCGGTGTAAAGAGTGCGCCGCCATCACTTCTTTTTTCAATTACAGCTTCTGGTGATGCGTAAGGGTTTTCTTGCGTTGCGTTCATGAGCGCCTTTACTTGTCGTGACATGTTAAACATATTATGTAAAATATCTAATCCAAGAACTCATCCCAAAAATCCCTCCGAGTTTGCCGCTGCGGATTGGGCGATCCACCATACCCTTGCAGGGCACCTTGGCGACAATATTTAGGCAATGCGGGTGGGGCGACCAAGACGAACAACACCACGGATTTATGGGATGATTTCCAAATAACGTATATATTGTAGCTGCAATTAATTACCAAGGGCCGCAAGCGCAGCCTCAATTTCCCACGCACTGTCCTGCAAGTTTAATCATTTTGCTTACTAGGTCAGCATACGTAAACGCTCGGTCAGTATACGCACAACAGATATCTCAGATGCCAATATGGGATACTTAATTTTTCTCATGCAGGTTACAAAAGCTGACAAATATAAATATATCAACGTAAGTCATCATGGGATTTCATTTCTGATAACCATAACGCAATTGCCCCGATGCCTACCTCAGCCTAATTAATGTTTACATTTTTTTTGCTTGGGTTTTATATCCAGTCCTTTATAGCTTTGCTATGCATAGTCTGTTCAATAGTCCCCAATTAATTGAAGAGGTTTTTGCTGGGCTCCAAGACGGCTTTACAATTTTGGACAAAAATCATGTTACTACGTATGTAAATGATGCGTTTGTAAAAATGGTAGGGTTTGAACGTGATGAATTAATTGGCCTATCGCCCCCTTTTCCATGCTGGCCCAAAGAAGAACTTGATAAAATTTACTCAACATTTCAACGCGGCGTGGCTGGCGCAAGACAAACTTTTGAAGTAACTTTTTGTAAAAAAGATGGAACTCGATTTCCCATTTCAGTTTCCCCTTCCGTATTAAAAGACGCATCGGGTGAGGCCATTGCCCATATTGCTACATTTAGAGATCTTAGTGAACGCACTCATTTAAAAGAAACGCAGTATAAATCTGAACAACGTTGGCGATCTATTGCTGAAAATCCATTTGACTTTGTTGTCATAATTAATCGCGATTATAAATATATTTATATAAACCATACCGCTCCAGGCATATCTAAAGAATCGATTCTTGGGAAAATGACTCCCCTTGATTTTACTGATTCCGCAAATCACCCAAAAATGATCGCTGCATTTGAAGCGGCATTCAATAACGGTCAGGCGTCGTATTACGATGTGTATATTTCGCAATTAGATCAATGGTTTTCAACCTTCGTTGGGCCTATTTGGGAGAATGGTGTAGTTAACAGTATATCATTGTTGACCCGCGATATTACGCAACAAAAACGCAATGAAGAAGCATACCGACAATCAGAAATTAAACTGCGCGAATCTCATAAAATGGAAACCGTCGGCACACTTGCAGGTGGCATCGCACATGATCTCAATAATATTTTAACGCCTATATTAGCGCATGGCGATTTAGCGCTTCAGAAGATAGACATTCATCACCCCATATACAATTCAATTATATCAATTAATGACGCAACCCTGCGCGCCCGTGATCTTGTTCAACGTATATTATTATTCAGTCGACGACATGAAGCTCAAAAAACCTTATTTGACCTCAATGCATTAGTAAGTGAAAGCGTTACGTTATTTCGCGCTTCGGCTCCGTCATCGATTGCCATTCATGTAAATGTACACACAGAGCCAATATGGATTTATGCTGACCGAGTACAAATTAATCAAGTTTTAGCAAATCTCGTCACAAATGCACTGCAGGCAATGAACACATGCGGAAATTGTTTACACTTACAAGTCGCTCCATCAGAGGTGCAAGAAAATGAAATAGCAGATGCTAAAATCGCTACCATTATCGTAACCGATAATGGCATTGGCATGGATGAAGAAACAAAACGACGGGCATTTGATCCATTTTATACCACCAAAGCCCTAGGCACTGGAACTGGCCTGGGACTATCTATCGTGCACGGCATCGTACGTGAACATGATGGCAGTGTTCATATCAATACGGCATTGGGTAACGGGACTACCATTACCATTCGATTGCCGTGTGGTGTACACAATAATGATAATCAGTCAAAAGTCTCCAAAATAGATTATAAAATTAATACTATAAAACCGGTCCGAGTACTATGTGTTGATGACGAACCAACGATTTTAGAGGTGCTTAAATTGGGGTTGTCACAAAATGGTCATCATATTACTACAACTTTGCATGCAAAAGAAGCACATAGTCTTTTAACTCAAAATGCATCTGACTATGACATTCTCATTACTGATCAAACGATGCCCTTCATGATGGGGACCGAACTGGTCGCAGCGTTAAGAAAAGATTCAATTGCTATACCATGCATATTAATGACTGGCTTTGATGACGAAAAAACTGTAAAACATGCGCAAGTATTAAACATAAATGAAATTTTATTAAAACCATTTTCCTTTGCGGATTTATTTACTGCAATCCATAAAACACTAACTCGCTAGCTTCATGACACTGCTAATTTATACGCACGAGTTCTTTTACTATTTATCTACTTCGATTATCCGCTTAATTAATCGTTCATATAATTTTCCTTATTAACAGAAACGACATACGGCTTTATCTAAAATGATTTATTCATTTAACGAAATGATATTGCGGTTATGGCAGCAATTTAATTTTAATGTTTCGGTAAGCGACAGTATGACCATGATCTTGTAAACAAATATGACCGGACTTTTCTGTGCCATAGTGCGGAAACTTCGTCCATTTTCCCCATGCCAAACGTTTTTCCCATTCAGCATTATGCATCTCAAAAACAGCAGATTGTTCGTTGTTGAGCCAATGCTCAACAAAATTTCCTTTAACCACAATACGAGCTTTGTTCCACTCCCCAGGTGGTCGTGCGAGATCACGCACTGGCGCATACATGCCATAACAAGCACCAGACCATTTAAGTGGTGATTTTTTGCCATCTGGATGGTTCAGTGCATCGCTTAATTGATATTCTGGACCTGTTTCATGAGGTTTTTTAAATTCTTCACTGACATGGTACATAACACCACTATTTCCGCCTTCTGCCAATTGCCATTCAAAGCACAATTCAAAATCGGCATATTTTTCTTTCGTAATAAGACCTGTCCCTTCTGCACCAGGAGCACCTACTGGTGAAGAATTTGTCATAGTTATAGCACCATTGCGAATTTCCCATGATGCTGGCACGTCCGCCTGTTGATAACCACGCCAATGCTCCAATGTTTTTCCATCAAATAATAGTACCCATCCAACTTTTTGTTCGGCTTCACTTAAAGTATTAAGTGGCGTTTGTGGTTTCGGCGTACTTGGTAAGGTCGTTATTTTGTTCTCGAATTGCGGTTGTGCCTGTTTACCTAACAATTGTTGATCAAACCACGCAATCATGCGTGCGTTATCTTCTGACATTTCATTCCAGCCACCATGACCAGCACCACTGCGAATCCGTAATTCGCATGGCGTTCCAACTTCGTCACATCGCGCCTTAAAGGCTTGGGCTTGATAAATTGGCACCTGCTCATCTGCGTCGCCATGCACCATATAGACCGGCGGTTGTTGGTCGTGTATCCAATATAAAGGAGATAATTCTCGCCCTAATTGTTCTTGTCCCCCTGGCGTTTCACATTTAGGTCCAAATGCTGGCGCGAACGTTTTTAACAATCCAGTACCAACTACACTCTCACCGGAATTGCCCCAATTTAAATAATCTGTCGGAGGAAAAAAACAGGCAACAGCTTGAACGGCACTACTCAGTCGGTCCACGGGATCTGGTGCAAGTTGATTTCCTGGACCGCCTCGTGTTGCAATCATGAGACTTAAATGCCCGCCAGCGCTACCTCCTGTTATTCCCAATTTATTTGGATCGACGCCATATTCGCTGGCGTGTGCCCGAATAAAACGAACGGCTCGGTGCATATCAGCAACAATTTCTTCTACTTGAAATCGAGGTTGCGTGCCATGCACCACCACAAATGTCGTGTATCCTGCTGCTGGCCATCCTCCATCGTTTATATATTTGTGATTTGATCGCCAACCGCCGCTAATAATTTTAATAATTCCTGCTCCATTAGCTTCTTGCGGTTTAAATACATCCATCGTAAGCGCGACACCATCGTGTTTTGTGTAGATAACGTCACTAAGGTGTTCACTTGCTGATATAAGCGCCGTGCTGAAAAACCACATACTCAGTCCAACACAACATGCTGCTAATATTTTCACTAGAGGTTCCTTGCTGTTTTAGTCGTCATGTTACCGGTACTATAACCACAACGTAACTGATGATGAGATTGTGAATGAGTGGCGCAGCTTGTCTCATGTATTTTGAAACTCAAGCAGATGCAGCGTCACAATATAAGCATCTATTATAAAACATTACAAATTACCCATTGGAAATAGCGAATCACCGCCCACCATATCGTATGCAAAATCCATCGCTCGTACCTGCTGTCATTATCTGCGCTGCCTCCTTTTTTAGCTGCCCAGCAAGCGCCGAAGAAGAAAAATGGGTATCATTATTTAATGAGAAAGATTTAAGTGGGTGGACAATAAAAATTGCGCATAGACCGCTTGGCGAAAATTATGCAAATACATTTCGCATTGAAGACAACATTCTAAAAGTCAGTTACGATGATTATGAAAAATTCGACACACATTACGGGCACCTTTTTACCAACATATCCTATTCACATTATGTTTTTCGTTTAGAATACAAATTTACCGGCACAATGATGGCCGATGCTCCAAAATACGTAAATTTGAATAGCGGAATAATGGTACATGCACAAACGCCACAAAGCATGCGCTTTGATCAGGGGTTTCCCGTCAGCCTAGAAATGCAATTTTTAGCTGACGAAGGTAAAGGACCTCGCCAAACGGGTAATTTGTGCACCCCTGGAACACAT
>JAHEDF010000571.1 GCA_024641365.1 Planctomycetota bacterium
GGTCAAAAATATTTTAAGCGATGCCGAACCAGCAATTAATTTTTTACGCAGTCAAGGTTGTCATTTCGATTTAAGTGGCGATGGGGCGGTGTCCTTAACTCGAGAAGGGGGCCACAGCGCGCGTCGAATTTTACATGCCAATGGTGATTCTACGGGCGCGGAGGTCGGCCGCAGTTTAGCACAGGCCGTGTTAAATAATCCAAGCATCACGGTTGTTGATCACGCCTTTGCCATAGACCTTTTAAAGGATGGTGATCGCGTTGTTGGTGTTTTATATTTTCGCCGCGAAGAATTAATCGCCGCCTTGGCCGGCTCAACTATTATGGCAACGGGTGGCTGTGGTTGGGTCTGGCGTGAAACTACCAATCCCTCAGTAGCGACTGGTGACGGTTTAGCGATGGCCTATCGCGCAGGAGCTGTCGTCGCTGATGTCGAATTTATGCAATTTCATCCCACGACCTTATATATTGCTGGTGGTGCCCGTTTATTAATTACCGAAGCCATGCGTGGCGAAGGTGCCATTTTAAAAAATAGTAGCGGTGAACGCTTCATGCATGCGGTACATCCCGATGGTGAATTAGCACCACGTGATGTCGTCACCCGTGGCATAGTTGATGAAATTCGTAAAACCGGATTTCCACATGTGTGGTTGGATGCGACGCATCTTGGCGATGAATTTTTACGCCAACGTTTCCCCACTATTTATCAGGCTTGCAGTAGTTTTGGTATTGATATTACGAAAGAGTGGATTCCGGTACATCCCAGCGCGCATTATCACTGCGGTGGTATTTTAAGTGATAATCAGGGTGCAAGTTCTCTTCCGGGTTTATTTGTCGCTGGTGAAGTAGCGTGTACCGGTTTACACGGCGCCAATCGTTTAGCCTCGAATAGTTTATTAGAAGGCTTGGTCATGGGCATTCGTACCGGAAAAATTGCCGCCGAATCAGGTGGCGCTGTTGGTCGTCGTCGCATGTCGCTTGCAAAACATGATGCCGTGAGCGGCGATTTAGACGTGTCCGATTTAGTTCGTAGTGTGCGCGCATTAATGTGGCGTCACGTCGGCATTGAACGTAGTGGCTCAGAACTAGCCACGGCGCGTCGTACGTTACAATTCTGGATGCGTCACCAAGCACGCGGCGAATTTCGCACCCGTGAAGGGTGGGAATTACAAAATTTATTAACCGTTGGCAGTTTAATTACCGCAGCAAGCGAACGACGTCTTGCCAGCGTTGGTACCCACTTACGCAGCGATAGCAGTGGACCAATAATTACCGATCATTTGGGGCTGATTCGCCCAGGAGATATGTGATAAGTTATGGATGATGATTTACGTTGGACGCCAGTTGGAAAAAAAGATGAGTGGAAAGATGGTGAAGGCCGAGCAATAAAATTAGGCGCGCGACGCTTAGGCGTCTATCGTGTTGGCGATAAATTTCATTGTTTAAAAGATGTCTGCCCACACGCCGGAGTCTCACTTGCACAAGGCCCAATAGAAAATGGCGCCGTCATGTGCGTCGGCCACGGCTGGACTTTCGATTTATTAACCGGCGAAATTGGCCGCGGGCCAAGCGGCCATAAAGTCTCGGTTTTTCCGGTGCGTGTTGTGAATGACGTAGTTGAGGTTGGAATTTAAAGTGCTGTATTTTAAAGCGAGCTGGTATTTTTCTTTTTTCAAATGGAAAACCTCATAGGTCAGACATCGGAATAATATGTAATTCAATGGCGTCTTGACATAAATTCAAGAGTTATGCATTTATAAATAACTATCTATCACTAGCCATGCGTTGAGCGTGAATTTAATCTTTTGCAATCAGCAGTGAGAGATATTATCATATGCCTGTCCCACAATTGTTGGATCAAGAGCGCAATCCATGATCGCGTACCATGAACACGTGTCACGGACAATCACTACAATGGCGATAGGCATTTCGCAGCGCGCCTCATGGTATTGCATTATTTAAATTATTATCATACTCGTTCCCCAACGTATCAAGAACTAACAGGACATCACAATGAAATCGCTGCACAGTCTTTTAGCTTTTACCCTATGCGTACCAGTTTGCACAGAAGTCTTTACCGCTGAACGAGAAGGGGTTTGGTCAGTTAGTGGCGGCTTAGGTGTTAATATGGTTCAAGATCAAACGATTGATCGCTACCTAACGGTAAGCGGTTTTCCAGGTGGAGCGACGACTTCAATCCGAACTGAATGGGAAAACGGCGTTGCCGTCAATGCTGCTGTCGGTTATAATTGGAAACCTGATATCCGTTTTGACGTGGATGTTTCTTATCGACAAAATGACCTTAAAGATGCAGAGCGGAATGGCATAGTCATCACAACCACAGGTGATGTAGCGGCTTCAACGGTGCTGCTCAATGGAAACTATATATTCTTTAGTAATCAACCAGCCCAACTTTATATTGGTTTAGGTGCCGGTGCTGCATATATTGACTGTGCAATTGGTGATACAATTGGCTCGTCAGGTGACCAAGCACTTGCTTTTGCTGTGCAAGGACAACTCGGGATAAATGTTTCTGTCATCACCAATTGGGATTTCTTTCTTCAATATTCATATTTAACAACACTCGGTCTCGATTTAAAATTTAGTCACTCAACGGCAACTACGACAATGTTATATGACATACCGGAATACAGAATACATGCGGTTACGGGCGGCGTACGCTATTATTTTTAACGAATAAGATCCATGGGACAGATACATGAATATGCAGCC
>JAHEDF010000107.1 GCA_024641365.1 Planctomycetota bacterium
CAGTTATTGGTGTTGGTTTTGTTTCTGGTGTCGTTGCTTCGCCAGCCCAACTTGCGGTGGCAACAATAGTCAGTGATAACAGGCAACAGATGCATCTCATGCGTGCCCAGCTTCGTGGCCACCACAGCCAGAGCAACTCAACAGTCAGCCCGCGTCGAACCCTTTTCTTGCAGGAAACCGCGTTCCTACCCGGACATAGCTGATTAACGACTGCGACCTAAGCAGGCTGCTGAAAAAAAACCTGCCTGCTAGCGCGCTCGTCACCGCTATAATTGCATTACCGCATGAGAGTCCTTGCTGCACCTGTCGGGCTTTTTACCGTGCCGCCCTTCCATTCAACGTCCCGCAGGTCTGTTCCATGTCGTCATCACCAGCTGTTTTCCGCCGCGTCGAATCCCAGGTACATTTACCAAAACTAGAAGAAGCTATTTTAACGCTGTGGGAAAAAATTGATGCCTTCCAAGAATCCAATCGCCGCCGTGCTGGTAACGAACCATTTGTTTTTTATGACGGTCCCCCTTTTGCCACGGGCACGCCACATTATGGACACTTATTAGCCGGTACCATTAAAGATATTATCCCGCGTTATTGGAACATGCGCGGCTGTCCGGTCGAACGCCGTTTCGGTTGGGACTGTCACGGATTACCAATTGAAAATTTAGCACAAAAATCATTACAATTAAATGGCACGCCAGAAATTCGTGCGCTCGGCGTTGATAAATTTAATGAACAATGTCGTTCCATGGTGCAGGAATACGTCGCTGAATGGCGGCGAACTGTTACACGCATGGGCCGCTGGGTCGATTTTGATGACGACTATAAAACCATGGATCTCCATTTTATGGAATCCGTATGGTGGGTATTTAAACGCCTCTGGGATCAAGGCCGCGTTTATAAAGCGCATCGCATCATGCCGTACTCGTGGAAATTAACCACGCCGCTGTCTAATTTTGAGGCAGGGAATAATTATAAGGATGTACAGGATCCGGCGATTACTGTTCGGTTTAAAATTCGTCCGGAAGTCCGGAAGTCCGGAAGTCCGGAAGTCGATGCCGCAATCACCGCTGGAATGGCCTATGTACTAGCCTGGACCACAACACCTTGGACCCTACCTGAAAATTTAGCCTTATGCGTTGGGCCCAATATAACTTATGTATTTGCTAAAGATTTAGAAACTGGTGACACCTATCTTATTGCAGAAGATCGTATCAGTGCGTTACCTAAAAAAGTAGAGAATTACGAATTAGGACACCGCGTTCTAGGTAGTGAACTTGCTCAATTAAAATACGAACCATTATTCCCCTATTTCAAAGACAATGCAAATTCGTTCCAAGTGCTGGTCGATGATTTTGTCACCACTGGTGACGGCACAGGCATCGTTCATATGGCGCCTGCTTATGGCGAAGATGACTATCGTGTTTGTCGCGCTGCTGGCATTGAATTAGTTGATCCGCTAGATGAAGAAGCGAAATTCACTGAAATGTTACCGGAATATGTCGGACAATTTTGCAAAGATGCCGACAAAGCAATTATCAAACGTTTGAAAGAAGAAGGTAAGCTGGTTCATCAATCAACCTTGGTACACAGTTATCCGTATTGTGAACGCACCGACACGCCGCTTATTTATCGCGCCATTGAAGCGTGGTATGTACGCGTAGAAGATCTGCGTGATAAAATGTCGGCGAATAATGCGCAGATTCGTTGGGTGCCTGAATCCATCGGCGCGAATCGTTTTGGCAACTGGCTCAAAGAGGCGAAGGATTGGAATATTTCCCGCAATCGTTTTTGGGGTTCTTGTTTACCGGTTTGGGTAAACACAGTAAATCCTGACGATGCAATTTGTGTTGGCTCAGCCGCAGAATTAGAACAATTAGCGGGCTTACCTGCAGGTTCTGTTAAAGACTTACATAAACATTTATTAGACCCAATTGAAATTAAAAAAGACGGCAAAACCTACAAACGCACGCCAGAAGTTTTAGATTGTTGGTTTGAATCTGGTTCCATGCCTTATGCGCAAGTGCATTGGATGGGCGGCGATGATGGCAAACAACCACCTCCCGTATTCCCTGCACAATTTATTGCTGAAGGCCTCGATCAAACCCGTGGTTGGTTTTACACCTTACTCGTGTTGTCGACGGCGCTGTTTGATAAGCCCGCATTTAAAAATGTGGTAGTGAATGGCTTAGTTTTAGCTGAAGACGGTCAGAAAATGTCGAAGTCGAAAAAGAATTATCCGGATCCACACCACGTGCTCGATGCTTATGGCGCTGATGCTTTGCGCGCCTATTTAATTGATTCGCCAGTAGTACGCGCTGAACCATTAAAATTCAGTGAGGCAGGACTCAAAGAAATTGTACGAACCGTCGTGCTGCCTTATTGGAATGCGTTATCATTCTTCACCACCTATGCTGAAGTAGATAAATACGATCCTCGTACGGTAAAAAGCCGACCTGTTAGTGAACGTACGCCGATAGATCGCTGGGTATTATCAGTGCTCCAATCCTTAGTTCGCGACGTAAACCATGAGATGGAAAATTATCGCTTATATAATGTAGTTCCACGATTGGTAAAATTTATCGATCAATTAACCAATACGTATATTCGCTTAAATCGTTCGCGATTCTGGAAATCACCAGATCCACTCGATCAAGCTGATGCTTATAACACCTTGCATTCGGTGCTGACTACTTTTGCCAAAGTATTAGCCCCCTTTATGCCATTCTTAACCGAAGAAGTTTATCAACGCTTGGTGCGACCAATAGATGAAACAGCTCCCACTAGCGTTCATTGGTGCGATTTCCCGCAAGCCGACGAACAATTAATCGACGCTGAATTAGAACGTGATGTCGCCATCAGTTTAACTGTTTCCAGTTTAGGTCGTAAATTACGCGAAGACCATAAACTCAAAGTGCGGCAACCATTAAAATCCGTTACGGTAATTAGTCGCGATGCGGTTGTTCGTGCTGGAGCTGAGCGTTTTGGCGCAGCAATTGCCGCTGAATTAAATGTTAAAAACGTACAATTCAGCGCTGATGAAGCTGCATTTTGCTCCATTACCGTTAAGCCAAATTTAAAAGTATTGGGAAAACGCTGTGGGCCAAAATTAAAGGCAATCAGTGCTGTATTGCAAAAATGGTCATTTCCTGAAGTTGCTGAATTAGATGCTGGTAAATCAATTACGGTTGAAGGCGAAGCCATTGGCATCGACGACTTGTTACTGTCTCGATCACCCGTTGCTGGCTCAATAACTGCGAGCCAAGGTGCTATTTCTGTTGCTCTAGACACTGAATTAAATCAGGAATTAATTCTTGAAGGTTTAGCGCGTGAAATAGTCAGCGTCTTACAACAAGGCCGCAAAGACGCTGGCCTTGAAGTTTCTGATCGTATCACCGTCGTTTGGAGCAGCGCTGATGCCGATATCATTGCTGCCATCGCTGCTCACCAACAGTTTATTTGTGATGAAGTCCTAGCGACAAGCTTAACACAAAGCTCGTCTGCCCAATCACAGGTAGAAATAAATGGACGCACTTTTAGTTACACAATTACGAAAGCTTAAAAATATATAAACCAAGTCGAACCGTATTACACAATTGTTTATTTCACCTTTTGCATGCACATGCGAGCAAAGACTAACATAATAAGCACGGAAATGGAGAACGACAATTAATCCATTGATCCCCAAAATTATCTCATCTTCCCTCCGTTGCTTAGTATCTCTTGTTCTATCTTTTTATTACGCGCTAAAATTATCCTAATACTAATTCCGCCTCAAATCATCCGTAATGGCAACAAATTAACATGGAGAACCAGAGAACTGAAAAGAAAAGCTGTGCTTTTTTCAATAACCACAAGATTTCCACCTTAGTATTTCTCCGTTTCTCCGGTCCTCCATGTAAGTGGCTTATTATTTAGGATATAGTGAGCCGGAATTGGTATAAATTAGTATAATTATTGCAAACTTATTTTAGCTTCAGGGATAGCTTGTAGCACTACTGCCACTTGTCGCTGATAGCGAGCTGCAATATCTAAGGCTGCGCGCTGTCTTTGCTCAGGTTCTACGAGTATACGACTTGCGATAACTGGCATCGCAACTTCTTGATATTGATTAAATATTGCCGGTAAGTCGCTAGCGTGATCACACCAAAATACTTCACGGTTTTCAAATTCACCTTTCACTTTGCTCTTATAACAAATATAAATTACAATTTTTTTTTCTTGAGTACGAAACACAGATAAAACATGCCAGCGACCGCCACCTATTAATGAATTCCACAAAGACGTACCGGTAACGCCGTCGTTACTAACTAATAATTCACCAATAAAAACGACCGGTGATTGCATGCCACGATCAAGTGTCCACTCACGCCAATCCGTCATGCGCGTAATTCCTGCTTACTCTTCCGATGCTTTATAAATTTGAAGATGTACGCAAGCGCAATTCTTGCACTTGTTTCATTAAATCAGCAATGATGGTTTTATCTTCAGTATCAGTTTCTTCTTGGCGTATTTTCGCTTTCATAACAGCTTCACGAGCATCGCGCATGAGTGTTTCAAATTGTGCTCGCTGCCGTTTTTGACGTGCCAGGGCATCACTGGCTTCAGCACGTGCGAGTTCTAAATCTTTTTCAACTTTCGATAAACGTGTACGTGCTTGTTCTGCATCTGCTTTTGTACTGGATAATTGTTTGTTGAGATCACTTTCGCGGCGCTCAACTTCAGAAATGCGCTCTTTGAGATGGACATCGCTTTGCGTTTGTCGCGCTAAACGCTCTTCAAATTGCGCCAACTGATGACGTTGCTCTTCTAATTTGCGCTCTAATTCAGCAGCGCGAGCACGTGCTTTGTCCACATCGGCCGCAGAATCTGATAGACGTTTGGTCCACACGCTGGTCGATTCTTTACGTTCATTAGCTAGTTTAGCCTCATCGCGAGCCACATTGGCTGCGGCTGTACGTACCGCTTCGGCATTTACGCGTTCATTATCAGCTGCTAAACGTTCGTTGGTTTGTTTCAATTCCCCAACTTGACGCATGGCATCATTTAATCGCGCCGTCAGTTGCCCTTCGCGCTCTTGTAATTGTTTTTGTAAATTACCATTTTCGCCACCTAATCGTTCGCTCTGTGCTTTTAAGCGATCACGTTCAGCTGTTAAAGATGCAATGGCTGCCTTAGCGGCATCGCGTTCCTGAATTAATTGCGCCTCTTGTGCCTTCAATGAAGTTTGCTGCGCATTCACTTCGGCACTAGATGATTGAGATGCGGTTAATCGTTCGCGCACTTGGGCAATTTCCGCAGTTAATTTTTCAACACGAGCTGTTGCTTCTGCCTCAGTACGTTTTAATTGCGCCAATTCACTAGAGGCCGTGCGTGCTAATGCTTCCGCACGTGCTTGTGATTCGGTTAATTTACCGCGCTCGCGCTCCATCTCATTTAATTTTAAGCGTGCTTGATCACGTTCTTGTAGCGCTTGTTTGACGACAGAAGTATTTTTCTCTTGTTCACTACGCAGCGCATTTAATTCTTGCGCGGTTTTTGCCGATTGTTCACCCAATGCTTTTGATTCTTGCATGAGTTTTTCTAATTGGTTACGTACTTCTTTTTCTGCAGCCTGCGATTCACTTAATTGTTTCTTTAGGCCACCAAGCGTTTGTTCGCTTTGGCTAACCGTCGCATCGCTTGATTTACGTAATGCTTCTAATCGTGCATTTAATTCGCTACGTTCACGTTCTAAGCGTTCACGGTCAGCGCCAAGTTGCCGTTCACGCGCACTCGCAAATTCTACATTTGCCGTGGCTTTAGAATGCTCAGCTGACAACCGACCTAATTCACCTTTTAAGCGCGCAACTTCCGCTGTTGCTGTTTCTGTCTTTGATTGCACTTCGACAATGCGCTGTTCCAAAGCAGCGATAGTTTTTTGGCTATCATTCTTTTCTTGCGTTCGTGTTTCTTCTAATTTCTTCAGATTTGCGCTTAATTGTCCACGCGCTGCTTCTGCTTCTACGCGAGCATCACTAATAGCTTTCATTTCTTTTGCTTGCGCTTCGCGTAAACGTTTCAATTCATCTTCGCGTTCTTGTTGATGACGACTTACTAAGTCTTGTGACGCACGTGCTGCATCCGCCATTTGTGATTTTGCATTTTGTAGTTCGCTTGTGGTAACTGCCAATTTTTCTTGCGCCGCATGTAATTGACGGGTTAGATTTTGGAATGCATCGCCATGTTTACTTTGTTCTTGCTGCAATGCTTCTTTAGCGCGTTTCGCTTCATCTTCCTTCAAACGTACGGTGGTGGTTGCCTGCGATAATTGTGTACGCAATGCGGCGATATCGCGAT
Source organism: Planctomycetota bacterium (assembly GCA_024641365.1). Next base: position 6,334 of record JAHEDF010000107.1, read on the forward strand.
TGACCGATTCAACACCTTGCTGAGCTGTTTTATTGGTCTTCTCAACTTGTGCTTTTTGTGATTCCAACTGACTTTGTAGATTCGTTATTTTGGCTTTGTCACTGGCGATTTGCTCATCTGCAGCCTTAATTGCACCTTCACGAGCCAGCAACGCTTCTTCGACTTGTTTCAGTTTTGTACGCAAGGCTTCTACTTCGTTACCAGTTTTGCTTGCTGATTCAGCCACATTTTGCGCCGCCTTCAGCTCACTATTCGCTTTTTCTAAGGCTGTTGTCAGTTCTGTTATTTTTGTTTTATCTGCGGATGATTTTTCGGTGAGCGTTTTAATTTCGTTTTCACGCGCTTGTAAATTTTGTTGTAACTCTTGGGTCTTTGCTGTCGCCGATTGTTGGTTATTCGCTTGTGACGATGCTGCGGACTTCAAGGATTGAATAGTTTGCTCGCTACTCGCGACTTTCTTTTCCGTCTCCGCTAATTTTGTTTTTAAGGCAGTTACCTCGGCGGCGGCGGCCTTTGTCGCAGATAATTCTTTTTCTAATGCGGCAATTTTGGGATCCGGGCCACTTGGCGCTGATGGCGTTTGCGGCTTCGCTGCAGCGGCTTTTAATTTTTCATTGGTAATGCGAATCCAATCAACCACTAAACTTTCTGTAGCAGCGGCAAGTGATGATATGTCCTGCTCTTCGCCTAGCGCTTCGCGCAATACCGATAGCGTGATATCCAAGTCATCGCTACTTCCATCAGGTGTAGCCATTTCAATTTGGCGGGCAATTTCAGCTGCTAAACTGCGCGTTTCAGCGTGATCAGATTTGCGTGTATCTTCAGCGTACGCGCAATCACGACGTGCTCTTTCGACTTCGTCTTTTAAGGCCTTCGTTGACTTAGCGTGGCTATCAACCGTCGCCATTAATTGCTCGCGCGTCTTTTTTAATTCCTCTTGAACAGTTTTTAATTCTTTGGCGACCATGCCAGCCACTTGCTCAGCATCGACCGGCGTAACTACACTTTCCGCTTCACTGCGCGCGCGTTCCGCTTCGTTCATCATCATGCGCATTGCTGTAAAGCGATCGCGCGTTCGTCCCATCATCCCAGATATATCATGCACTGAACCAGCCGCTTCAGCTAAACACGCTGGTGGATTATTTTCAGGGAAAACTCTGGTCTTTATGACTTCTGGTTTAACTGGCAAACCGACAGCATCGATACCAGACTTTTCCATTTCCGCGCAAATAGAACGTGCTGATTCCAGAGCTGTAATTAAATTCGCAATGCCATCACGTAATATTGGACTGTCAGCAAATGCGGATGCACCTTGAACTTCTTCACTAACAGCCTCAACAATTTTTGTCGCCACCGTAAAATCACGAAATGGATCTGGACTGTCCTTGTCTTGCTGTTCTTGAAAACGTCCACCGAAATAATCATCATCTAAAGCAAACACGGCTTTAATTAATTTACCGGACACGGTCAGCTGTTGAACCATCCCTTTACGGAGGTTGTTAATATCATTTTGAAGGCCGTTTTTCTCAGCCTGTAACGACACAATTTTTTTAGAAGCCACAGCCAAGGCTGGGTCATCTGATCTTTGTGCGCGCAATAAATCGTCCGGCGAAGCATTAGACATATGACTTAGTCGTCCTTGGGACCCAATTTCTAAACCATAACCGCTAATTGCCAATGTCCTTTACGCCGAAATGAAAGCGCAGCGGTCAACACACTGAGATCACAGGCGAAAGCGCCAAATGGTGCAAGCGCAACACTATTTGGGCGTTTGTGCCGCTGATTCTTGGGCCATGTAGTCGTCTACCGTGGGTAAACGGTCTCTTTTGCGACCAAGCTGCGGCCGACAAGCCAACAAACCACGTGTATAAGGATGAGTTGGGTTCGCATAAACCGTAGCAACTGGACCCTGTTCGACGATTTGACCGTGACGCATCAATACCACACGATCCGCAAACTCAGCCACTACACCCAGATCATGGGTGATGAATAGCACTGCCATGCCACGATCCTGCTGCAAACGTTTGATCAAATCCAAAATTTGTGCCTGGATCGTCACGTCGAGCGCCGTGGTCGGTTCGTCAGCAATCAGCAGCGCCGGCTCACAGGCCAAGGCAATACTAATACACACACGTTGCCGCATACCGCCGGACAATTCGTGTGGATATTGATCGAAACGCGTTTCTGGCTGTGGAATGCCAACCTGTTTAAATAATTCTATTACCCGTAATTTACGAGCTGCGGCATCTAAGTTCGTATGTAATTCTAACGCTTCGGCAACTTGCGCGCCGCACGTCCACGTTGGATTAAGCGCCGTCATTGGTTCTTGGAAAATCATCCCAATTTCACCACCGCGCAAACGACGTAATCGTTCGTCACGCATTTTTAAAATATTTTCGCCTTTCCAGTTAATTTCTCCTGCAGGATAAACAGCCGGGGGCATTGGTAATAATTTTAATGCCGACATCGACGTGACGCTTTTTCCGGAACCGGACTCACCTACTAACGCAACTACTTCCCCTGGGTTTACAACAAACGACACACCACGCACTGCTTCTACGGTGCGGTCACGTAATGCGAAAGAGACCTGTAAATCTTTTACTTCAAGCAATGGTTGGTTCATAGAGCACCTTTGTAGTTTACCAGCGATTAGCCATTATTTTTGGGATCAATGGCTTCACGTAAATTATTACCCAATAAATTCAGTACCATAACGATTGCGAAAATAGCAAGGCCAGGCGTATAAATAAGCCAGGGATAACGAATGTTTTGTCGTCCTTGTTCTAATAAAACGCCCCAACTTGGCGTGGTGGGATCGCCCAAGCCAACAAATGCTAATCCACTTTCGGCGCCAACTGATCCGGCGATTCCGAAGGTTGATGCAATCAGCAATGGCGCAATCGCATTGGGTAAAATATGACGAAACATAATGCGCCAGCGTGGCAAGCCTAATGCTTCTGCAGCAACCACGTAATCACGAACAGAATGCGCTAAAAACTCGCCGCGCACTAGACGAGCCACCCCTGCCCATCCAGTAACACCAATAACCACCATTATGATAAATATATCACGTTCTAACATAGCCACGACTGCTAAAATTAATATAAATGTCGGGAAACACATCATAATTTCAACAATGCGCTGCAAAGTTAGGTCAATCCAGCCGCCAAAATAACCGCTAATCGCACCGATCATAATACCGATTAAAAATGATAAACCCGTAGCAACCAAACCAACCGTTAAACTAATACGTGCTCCAAAGAATAAATGTGTGAACACATCATGCCCCGTCGCATCTGTACCCAACCAATAGGTACCGCCTGTGCTGGGATTAACAGTTCCGGGCGATTGTAAAATTGCTCCCGGGTAGGTTGCATCAAAGCGATGTTTTACAGGAGTAAATAATGCAAACGGGCGCTCTTCTGGTGCCATCTCTCGATAATTCTGAATACTTGCCTGATCAAATGGCCGTTGATGCCATAAACTTTGCGCGCCAGACTTCGAAGGGAATAGCGGTATCATAGAAAATGCAAATCCAGCTACTATAGCTAAAATCATCCATTTTATGCGTCGGCCCGTACGCATGCGATGTCGCAAAAACCACTGTCCCACTAATAAAAACGGCAACATTAATGCCGCAACATTAAATAATAAGTCATGATATTTTTGGTAACTACGTCGATTAAATAAATCGCTGATAAGGGGAAATCGCAATCCCTCTTTATCCCACCATACCAACCCAATTTCA
>JAHEDF010000108.1 GCA_024641365.1 Planctomycetota bacterium
CACACCTACGCCCCACATAAATGACAAAGCCGTACGAGCACGCGGAACATCTAAGACATTAAATAAAAATCCGAGCACATTGCCAAGCACGTCGCAACGCCAACTGAAATTAAATGGCGATACTTCAGCTAATAAATAACGTGCATCGCCTAATGAAAATTGACGGTCTGCAAATGTGTTTTGCAACATGTCCTCTTGCTCATCCGTGGTCGGCCAGAATACACGTAAAATGCGCCCTCGCACATGTTGGGAATCCTGCAATTGATGAACCGCTTCTTCATCGTGTCCCAAACGCGTTAATAATTGACCCCAACATACCTTCGCACGATACCATAAAATTTCATCATAAAGGACGTTGTAGCTACGACCAAATAAATCTGTCCAATCGCCTGCTTCGGGAATTTCTAAAAGTCCATCACGATTCGAATCTTGCGCTTGGAGCCAACGCATAATGGCTGCAAGTTTGACTTGATGCCGCACTAAAAAATCATCGTCATTGGTATGTAAAATAAATCCATGCGCAGCGATCACTAACCAAATGGCACTATCAATTGCACAGATACCGCCAACCCCACTATAATCTGGTTCACCATCGGCAATGCGCACATTCGCAGGGACTTGTCCGTCCGGAGTCGTACAACCTAATAATGTTTCTAAACTACGACGAGAACAATCAATGATATCAGGTTCATCCGTACAGAGGGTATTTAAAATGGTAATAGCAGCATCACGACCCCAAACACTGCGATAATTAACATCAGTACCAACGACTTCATTATCATCTAAGCTACACGCAGAAAACCCGGGCTGAGTGAAATTTTTACGAATGCAGGCTAGCGCATGTTTATAACCGTCATTTATTAACGCCGTTTCTTCTGCACTGAGTTGCTGTTGCGATTGGCGACTCAATAATAGCCGCATCTCTTGATCATTTGATACCGAACGAAAAACCGTTGTAACCGATTTATCTAGCACTTCAAAATGGCGTAAACCATCTATTAATCCATGCGCGAATGGTTTAGTCGATTGATAAACATTTTTTCCAACCGTTGCACTAACTAAATCCGGTTGCGCATTATCGCATAAAATACCACGCATCCCAGGTAGTTCAAACATGCTGCGATCACTACCACGATCACCCGCGACTAAAATTCCACTGGGATCAATCGCTAGGTGAGATGATAGCCAAGCTAATGCTCTCCCTTTACTGGCTCCCGCTGGTACAAAATCAAGATCGCGGCTATTTGAGTAAATAACAGATGCTGATAATTTATGAGCACTTAATTCTTCGCGAATTTCATTGATTTGATCGTCATCTGCTGAAGGCAGATACCAACTCGATTTCCATGGCGTTTGGTAAACCTCTGGTTGTAGTGAAATTCCTGGAATAGCTGCAGCAAGCTCTGCTACAGCTTCACGATTCCATCCTTGTGAAATGCGGTTTTCATACGCTTCCAGTCGTTTCCCTTTAGAGATATCAACAATTTCAGTTCCAACAGCCGCAATCAAATAGTCTGGCTTTGGTAATTCCCCAGCGGCTATTTTATCTAAAACTTCAGTACTCAATCGCCCCGTATTATAAACTAATAGCGGTCTGCGCCGTGATGGAATTGATTGCCACGTTTCGCTAAAACTTTGCGTTGCAATTGGATCGCCTATGAGGGAGCCATCCAAGGGCGTAGCAAATAAACGGACAGGTGTCATAAAACCCTCACTAAATTATTGAACGCTCTAATGATAAACCATAATGCTGTAAGCCCTCTATAACGCCAGCCACATCACATTGTTGTGCGCGATAGGTATTAAAGGTTGTCACGGAATTGATCAATCCTGAACGTGCATTTCCGACGACTATGCCGCGCACGCCGGTTAGTGAAAACATCGCTAGATCGTTTTCACTGTCACCTGCGACTGCCACTTCACGGTTCGAAATACCAACATGTTCGCAAAGCCATTCTAAAGCTTTGCCCTTGCCAGCTTCTGCTGGCAACACATCTAAATCACGATCACTGCTATAAATAACGCATGCATTTAATTCGACTGATTTCAACATTTCCATAATTTCACTTATGCGCTCAGCAGGCGCATTTTGTAAATACCAACTCGATTTATACGGACTTTGAAAACAGGCCGGTTGCGGTATTAAATCCTGTATTGGTGACAACACTTCATGCACCAATGATCGGTCCCAATTATCACGAAAGCGATCATGAAACCCCTCAACCGGATTCCCTTTCGCATCAAGCAAAGAAGTGCCAACACCACCAATAATATAATCTGGTGGCTGCAATCCCGACTTGGGTATTAATGTCAAAACATCGGTACTCAATCGACCACTATTGTAACAAAGCAGCGGCCGTTTTGTTTTCGGAATAGCATTCCACCATGTTACAAAATCACTGACACCTTTCGTGCTATCAAAAGGCATTAAAGTGCCATCGATATCACTCGAGAAAAGTCGAATCGGTTTAATTGTTGTCGCGGTTTTCTTTTTCGACGACGTTGTCTTTCTGGTCGTCATTTTTTTTGCCGACGATTTACTCACAGATAATCCAGGAAGGCGCCTTCCTCCTCCAATTCGAAGTCAGGCGAATTTAAACCACGAACGCCTCTATGCTCAGCCGCAGCTAATAATTGCTGAGCAATACCACTCCAGGTAAATGTTGCACGCGCGCGACGTGCACCACGTGAGCGCAACATATAGACCAATCCTTTAAAGCGGAGTACTTTACAAATAGTGATACCAAGATCCTCAGCATCAAATGGATCGGCAACCATCGCATGCACGCCATAGACGACCGTTCGCCACAATCCGCCATGACAGGTGACAACTGTTGGCGTGCCACATGCCATTGATTCAATTGCTGTCATACCAAATGGCTCGTAACGACTACATAAAACAAAACAGTCCGCAGCTCGATACCAATCTGGCAAATCTTGATCTGGAACAAAGCCACCAAACTCTATCGCATCATTTAAAGATAACGATGATGCTAAATCTTTTAATTCTTGTAATATCCGTTGTTCCGATTCGCCTAAATTTTCTCCCCCTACCGCAAAATGGAGTTTGGCTTGCGGAATTCGTTGCTGAACAACGGCAAATGCCTTTATTAATAAATCGTATCCCTTATTTCGCGCTAATCGACCCAATGCTAATATAGTCGGTCCTTTTACTCCTAATCGTTCTCGAATCACATCCCGCGTTGCGGATGAAACAGAAAAAAATCGATTGTCATCATAGCCAGGTGGAATCATACGAATACGATTTCGTGCCACGCCATAGTCTTTTATGAGTAAATCGGTCTGTACAGGTGTGGTCGCAATCAACATATCACATTGACTATAGAGCGCCCGTTCGTGAGAAATGCGCTCAGTAAAATTGTACGCTTTTTCAAATTCGTCTTCTTTTCCGGGAAAATCATTGCGCATTTGCGCCTGTTTCCAGCTACCAATTGAATGCGGCGTATGCACATGTGGAGTACCAAGTGCATCTGACAATAATTGTGCGGCGTAACCAGCATCCCAATAATGACTATTTATAAAAGCATATTCTAATTCGTATTTTCGCACAAAACGAAGAAAATGCTCAACAAATTCCGGTAATTTTTTATAGAGATATTCTTTCTCAATAAATTGTTTTCCACCGCATGGTGCGCGTAATACACGTAATCGTTCATTAATTTCATCAACTTCTGGCTGATCTTCAAATCGACGAGTCCAAATATCGACTTCATAACCCATATCCGCCATTTTCTTGGCCAGTTCCAATACATAGACGACTTGTCCACCGGTATCTGCTGCTCCCAATGGCGGATTTGCAGCAACGTAGCCATGCGTCGATATCATTGCTATACGCGGCAATTCAGATGCTTTGCTACGTTCAATTATGGTGGCGAGAGTCGTATCTGCTGGTCCTGTCATTTCGTTCCTCCGCCTCTACCATGCTAGAAAATTAGCGATGGGGCAAGCCATAATACGAGAAAGCCCGTCATATAGTACGATTATGACGATTTATTGCGGCTAAAATAACATTTATCAATTGCAATAGTTTCAATATACTGCAATTAATCAGATAATAAATTTATGGTAATGGCAAGAAAGGCGTTTGATCAAAACGGTCATCCACATCTTCATAAACCGCAATAATTTCATCAATTGGAATATACACACGATATTTATGTGCATCGGCTCCAAATTTATCAATTGCATCAGCTAATAAAATTTCACGGCGTCCTTCGTCACCAAACCCATCATTCTTAACAGAACCCATATATATCTTACGGCTCATTTCGGCTGACCAATGTAAACAGCGCACTTCTCCAACCACTAATTCTTTGCGCATCTCGCGCATTTTCATAATAAATCGTTCACCTCGACGAACGATAACCGTCGCTACACGTTGTTCCGCCACCAAGGACTCTAATACTTTAGATAAGGTCCCTGGGTTATCGGTTCCTGGTACAATAATTTTTTTATCGCCACTCATTCTGTCACGTTTTCCAAAGATTTAATTATAAGAAACGGTTGCCTAATTTTTTAGCAAGCGTACTGCGCCATGCCGGTGCATGGTCAGTCGCAACCGGCGCCAAGTTTTCAACCAAAACGCCAATCGCTTTATTATGACGTAAGCGTTCTTGATTAACTGCTACAATTGTTTCGCTAGTAATGATTTCTTCGCCCACTACGCAAAGACCTGGTGTCACTGCAACAGTGGATCCGCTGCGAACAATATAAATGCCGATACGATTTTGGTCGACACACGCTTTTTCAATATCTTTAGGACCGCATTCAAACGAAATGCCATGTGCACGTGCATCTAAAATACATTCGTACACTTCTTCATAGGCTGGATCAATTAATAAGGGCGACGAACGTAATAATTCCAATTTCGGATCGTCCTTAGTATCTGCCCAACGACGACCACCACCAACCTTTTGTACACGCTCCGCCGTTTTTTCGTCCATGAGCACACAGTGGCCTAGATAATCATCTAGGCCAAGCGAACCTAAAATACGGACGTCGGTATTGGCCTCAATTAAATGCGCTTTTAATTCTTGCCAATTACGCACTTTCGGCGTGTCGAGCGCGTCAAGTAATGTATTATGAAATGAATCATAACAGGTTAACGACAAATCTCGTTTGTGTTTTCGTAAATAGGTCGGTGTCACTTCGTGATCAGTGCCCAACAATATGGCACGCACCGGAATTACTCCCGGGCGTGGTGCGAATGACATTTCGACTTGATTAAACACCATGCGACTTGGTTTGCCGGGTCGCGTCAGGTCTAATTGCAAATGCATGCTTAAAGCGGCTTCACTAACTTCAGGATCTGAATCCTGCCGTAATTCATTGAGCATTAACTCTACACCACTTTTTCCCGTGTAATCTAATTGCGTATTATGTGATTCATCTTGGTAACGACGCATGCGTTTGAGCGCCGATTCGACTTCATCCAAATCATGTCCATACATGTCTGCTGCGCGCATGGTCGATTCCACCGCAAAACCATTTTGACGCCACAGTTGAATCAGGCCCTCTTCTAATTTTACGCGACGTTTATCGTCCTTAATGATGCGACGTATCGCCCCAACCAGCTCAGGGCGCAGCCATTTCAGCTTCACCAGCTTTTTGAAAACATCGTCAAGACTGCCGCCTTTGGGCGGCACGGCGACCAACACCGGGTCGGACATGGCTTACCTCGCGAGGCGCACAGGGTGGGGAAAAGTGGACAATCGCAAGTCCGAGCAAGGACTGCGCTTATTCAGTCACTGTTTTGTCGCCTCGCTTACTCATAATGCACACGCACCAAGTATTTACTTAACGATGACGCCTCGTCGTTCTAAAGCGATGCGTAAAGCTACTCGCTCTGGACCCAAAGCAGCCGCCTTAACCGCTGGTTGGGTCTCTAACCGTTCGTACAGTTTACGAAATCCATCTACCGCCTGTGGGTCGCCTAATTGGTCCAATAAAATAATAAGGCGAACTCGTTCACGCATGTCGAATGTGTCTTCAATGCGTGTGAATAAAATGCCTGTCCATCTATTAGGTGCATCAGCTTGCAATGCTTTATAAGCATTAGCTGGCCACCACTGCGCTCCCTTACCTAATGTGCCATCTAGCAGCATTAATAATTCTTGCGCAGGTATGGTTGCTAATTGATCACGCGTAACCTGATAATTGGGATCATGCAAAGCCGCAATTAATTCATCTCGCTTTTGCAAATTTTCAATAGCACCCTGATGATCGCGCCACCAAATATCCCAGGCGACTCCTGCCGCCGCCTGATATCCGGTCAGTAGTCGTAATGTGCTCGCGGCATATTCTCGCAGTTCCGTATTGTTACTTGAAGAAGTAATTTTACACAAAGAACCAACTGCGCGACTATCACCATTCGCCGCTAACACACGTGCTGCTAATGCCGCTGCTTCAGGATCTTTGTTAAATAATATTGTTGCTAGTGTTGGCGATAATCGTGGGTCACTAATACTCGCCGTCGCTTCAAGTAGTGCTAATAAACGTGGACCGCTTTGGGATTTTAATAATTCAATCAACGTAGGAACTGCTCGCGCCTGATTTGCTATTCGGGATAAATTTTCTCGCATATCGCGACGAACTAAATCATCCGTTTCAAAAATATATCCACATAATAAAGCGAGTGCTGCTGGATCACCATGTAATCCCATGCCTTTTGCTGCTGCTTGCCGTTCATTTGGGTCTTTTTCTTTGAGCGCTTGCGCTAATCGGTCAAATGAACCAGGACCACGACTTTTCCCTAATCCGATAATTGCCACTTCTGCAACACGTAAATTTTTATCGTCGCACATTGTGATGATGGTCGCATTTGCCTGATCACCACCAATGGTTGCCAAAATTGCCGCTACACGTTGACGTAATTGCCAATCCTGATCCGTCGACAAAATAATTAAATCAGGAACAACTGGTTCACCACGGCGAATTAATGACGCCATAGCTTGCGTATGCACTTCAGTGCGCGGGTCAGTTAATGCCGCAATATCTTCTGCCCATGGTTTACCACGTGCCGAACCAGGATCATTTGGCTTTAATGCCTCACCAATGGCTTTTGCCGCTTTAATAACATCCAATCCCTCCGCTTTGGGTAACTCTTCAGTCCATCCCGTTGCACAAAACACGAACATGAGGAGGGGCACGCATGATCTTAACATATGAGCATGCTGTAGGACCTACTGGAAAAGATCAACTCGCACCACGTAAAAGCCACGATGGTGCATGGCAAGCGTGTTGCGCGGTAATGATCCTGTTGATGACCACCGTTAGGCTTGCAGGAACTGAGATGAGCCCGTATCACCCCGCCTCGCCTTTAAACCGAGCAAGGATTATCACATGAGCGCACAATTCGGCACCTGGATCGACACTAAAGCCACCGGACTCTATTCCCCCCAAATAAATCCAGCCCTCGTCGATGATCCTCGATTTCCATCTCTATTAGAATCCGCAAAAGGTGGCGTATCGTTTGCTGATCACGTGGTTTTAGTAACGGGTGCCAGCGATCCAAATTCTATTGGTTACGCCATTGCTCGCAACTTTGCGAGTGGCGGCGCAAAAGTAATAATTACTGGCAGTCGTAATTTAGAAAAAATTACTGCAACAGCTGAACAGCTTGCCAAAGAAGCCGGTGCTGGTTCTGTATTACCAGCTCAAGTTAATCAAGGTGACCTTGCGCAATTAGATCAATTATTAGAACATGTAAAAGGACAGGGATTAGCGCTGACACATGTATTCCCATTTGCTGCAGTTAATCATCCGCAATTATTTGTTGGTATTAAACCTGACGACTACGCACATGTATTTGGCATTAATGTTTTTGGAGTTTATCATCTTGCGGCAAAACATGCCCGTCAATGTCCGCGTGGAACGCCATGGTATGTAGTAATTCCATTATCACCAAACGACGGTCGTTTACAGGGTTCCGGTCTCTACCCCGCAACCAAACAAGCACTTATTCCTATTGTTGTGCAAGGTCAAAATGAAGTCGGTGATCGACGCAATGGACATTATATCGGTGTCAGTATAGCGTGGACTCGTTCCGCATTAATGAGTCAATTAGATGCTGGTGTTGATGCCGCAAAATCGGCTGGACTAAAAGTTTTTGAAACCCGCGATACGGCTGATGTCTGCACCCTTTGTGGTACCGCTGGAGCACAATCTTTAAAGGGTACTGTCGTGGATGCGGCAGGCGGATTTGGCTCCGTCGATCCCAAAACCATGGCTAAAGTCATGGGTGGTGGACACTAACCGATCAATTGGTGAGTCGATCACCTCACTCATCTGATTATTACTGCAACAACTCTCCCAATCGCCACCTTGTTATGCAGGGTGGCGATTGGCTTTGGGGTTGTCATATGCATCACTTTTTGACCTCCTTACTAGTTGGATAGGATGCTCTCTTGAGAACGGTTCGCCAGAAGCCCTTGTCTGACATGATGTTAGTATGACAGTCAAAACGTTCACCAAATCAAAACGGAACAGAAGGCTAAAAGCCTACATTTCCTGAAAATACTGTAAGGTTGCATTCATTAGAACGTCCATATAAACGTTCATATCGTTCAAACCTGCGCATTTCAGGAGGCTCTATGCCGAACTCAAACCAATTTAGCATCCACGACGCCGCTGAGGCCGCCGGTCTCACTCCCAGTGTCATTCGTGTGTGGGAAGAACGCTACGGATGGCCAAGTCCTAAACGTCACCGCAATGGGTATCGTGCGTTTGCTGCTCATGAAATTGAAGAATTAAAGCGAGCCGCTGTGCTCGTTCGAAATGGCATGCCAATTGGTAAGCTCATCGTTGATGGTTTTCCAAAGTGGCCTGATGAAGAAAAACGTGCGGCAGCCAAGTTGCACGATTTATCTCATACCAAATCATTGCCGTCTCGGCCTGGCCGCATGGCTGAAAATTTACGCGATCATGTTCTTGATGGATTAAATCAATTACATGGTGGTCATATTTTAGAATCAGTGCAACGTGCATGCATTGAATTACGTCCAGCAGATGAAGTTGCTGTGGTTATGGCACCTGCACTCGTCGGTTTAATTGAATTACAACAATATGAACGCGTTGTATCGCATGACACCGATGTGCGTGTTGCGGCAAGCAGTCGATGCCGTCAGTTACGTCAGCGTTTACCAACAACTGGCCAAGAAGTCATTGTGGCACCAGCTGCAGAATCCGACAGTGATTTTACAGCGTTGGTTATCGCCGCTTTAGCGACGCGCGGCATAAACGCGCGACAAGGCGATAAAACTGAGGCAATGATTATTGCCAGCGAAAGTGTTCCTTCCCCCGGACAACGCAAACAATTACACGTCACAGCGCTTCCATGCGAAGGATGTGTGCCACTTGCACACGTCCTTGATTTACAACGCGCTGCCAACGTTGTGCTACATTTAGATACAGCACCTGCACTTGCTGGCTAAATTATTTAGCGTCATTGTAGTAACCATTTAAAGGGCCGCAGAAATCTTTCTGCGGCCTTTTATGTTTGCTCAATTATATCAAATAATTATTTATTTGCTGTTTGTGGTTCGCTTACTGTATCGCCAGGTGTTTTTGATAAGGCTAATGCGCGAGCAAATGCCCCCAATTCACATAAATTACTAATAACGTGAATTTTACTGACACATCCCAAACGTAATTTATGCACTTCACGACCACCAATAACCAATGGTATAGAACCCAAACGTTCTGCTAAACGACATAATTCTGACGCAGTCTGTTCTGGTCTTTCAGCCGAGGTAATTGAACGCCACACCATCGCGGGTTTATGACGCTCCACTGCGGCAATAACGGCACCATCTGGTGTATTTGGACCTAAATTAATCGAGCGAAATCCGGCTTCTTGTAAGGTGACACCCACCATTAACGAGGGCAGCAGGCAATGATGCGAGCAAATCCCGCCACCAATAGCGATAGGTGCATCCTCAGAAATACGACGAATATGTTGCCGTAAATGTTCAACTACTTGCACCACAATACCGGAAGCAACATGTTCGATGGCAATACCTTCATCGCCATGTTTCCATAATTCGCCAAGGCGAATC
>JAHEDF010000572.1 GCA_024641365.1 Planctomycetota bacterium
AAAAATCTTAGCTCATTCCATTACCTTTAAATGCCAATAAACGGTAATTTTTACTGTAGATTTGTTTAAAAACCATCTCTGCGCCCGCTGCGCCCTCCGCGGTTAATTGCCTTTTGGTGAATTTCGCATTTTCACAAAATGCCAATATAAACACGATTATTAGCCGAATAGCATTGAAACAGAGCGGGTAGAGAGACATTTTTGAACGACAGCGTGATCGTGACGTTTACCGCATTGTGAAGCGGGTTACGTCCTACAAATATGTGCATTACCGTATTAAACCGGATGGGTTGTATTATTGCTTGGAAATTGGTTCCCTACTCCTCTCATCCCTATCAATTTATATCATACTCGTATACTGTTTTACTGACCAGTCCATGCGCTTGTATATATCGCAAATGCATGACCTAGGACAACACGGTTCGCTTATTATTGCGATGGTAGCGGGATGCGAATTAGTAACGATGGGTATTGCGGCCTATTGTCGTCGAATGATGCAGGCACTTATTCGATTTTTCATAGTAATTGGCTTAATAGTCATTTATTGCACTGACTCCTATACAACGCTCCATCTCGGGGTATTTGCCTGTGTGGTGCTAGTCGCCTTGTGTTTAGCAATTTTTTCATCCATCGATTTCATGCACGGTAAAAATAAATATGTAGGTATTATCGTGCAGATTATGCTCGCGGCATCGTTCTTACTCCTTGGCTTTTATTCTCCACTCTGCCAAAAAATTCTCCTTATCTTATTTATTATTATTGAAGCCATTAATTGTCATTTTTCTTTTCCCTATGATGTACAGAGGAGATATGTGTGGCGGAAAGCTGGTCGTTACGGGTATGGTGTGAAAAAGACCTCGCTGCCACGCTCGTCGTAAAAAATAAACCGTTGCCTGTCCTATTCATTAACTCTACCCATTACCCGCAAAATTTATTTCTCATAGAGTACAGTCGTCAATCTCTGCTATATTCACATCACATTATCGAAATATGTAAATATACCTTTATCAACGCATTTAACCAATCCGCAAAGCGGATGGCGCGCGGCCTTCCCGGTGCTTTAGCGCCGGGAAGACGACCGTCCAAAAACATTTGAGTCCCAACGGGACGACGCAGACTTTATAGTCGCGTCGTCCCGTTGGGACTTAAATATAGTCATATCTCAAAGTACCCGGCGCTAAAGCACCGGGCTGGCCGTGCGCCGCCCCGATTGGGGCTAACTAAAACTTGTGGGTAATGGATAGGCATTAACTTTAGGTAAGCGTATCCCAAGCCCACGCTTGCTACTAATTCTAAGACCTCGCATCATTTCGTTGTTGGCTGCCGATTTGGTTCCGATGCCACTCGGCACAACGGTCATGTTAATAAGACCAAATCGGCCTTCGGTATCTCCCGCGTGAAATATATCTGTATTTGCTTTACTGAGCACGTGACGTAATGCAGAAAATTAACAAACATTTTTACTCGCCGAGCGTAATTACTAATCAGCGATTATCGGACGATACAGTCTCAATTATCTCTGCCTAACCTGAAAGCGCAGCCATGAATAAGCATTTTTACCTGCTGGTAAGTCTTATTATATCATTGTTTTTAAGCGGCTTTTCACCTGCTGCGGAGCTGATCACATCTATTAACAAAGACGATTTCGACCCAGCAACATTTAGTGAATGGGTGGATGGCAAAACCACACCCATAGCAAAAGAAAAAGCGAAGGATGGTCCGGCAAGTATCGTGTGGACCACCACTAGTCAGCCTGACTGGGTTGGCGTGGAATATGGCGAGGGAAAAAATTCTGGTGTGCGGCATTTGCGCATTGCCTTTAAAAAAGAAATAACTGTCGGGACCGTGGTGGCCTGCGCTGGAAATTTAAGCGTGCTCAAACCAGGTATCGCTTATCCTGGTGATATTGGAAATGATGCGCAGTGGATTGCTGCGGAACGCCAAACCGTTGACGGGATTACCACCAGCGCTGAGGTTAATAATTATGCTACCTGGATATTTCCACCCGGCACATCGACGCGTGCACTGCGTTTTAGTCATACCGCTGAAACCACTGATCAACGCTACATGGGCAAAGTGGCAGGCGTGTGGATTTTATCGCAGCGCTTTGCCAACCTCGCGCCAGCAGCGATAGCTAGCAGCAATGCTTCTGTACGCACTGATGAACGACTGAATGATCAATTAAATAATAATTGGGGCGCCTGGGATAATGGTGAAAATGGACAGGAAGAAATCATTGCTCCAGCACATCCGGCGTGGGCCATGCTGGCGTGGACGAAACCGCAATCCATTTGTGCTTTAGTTGGGTTAACGGTTGGTGCGAGTGTAATCGAAGCACAGGTGTGCACGGCACCACCAGACCGCCATCCGTCACAAGCGGATGAATCAGAGTGGCAGACTGTGGTTACTGATATCAAAGCTGATCCCAATTATCCAAGAGCATTGGTGCCGGTTGCCTTAGCATTTCCCACAACGGTCACTACTCGTGGTGTCCGTATTCGTTTTATTGCCCCAATGGATGAAAAGCGCGCGCATCCACATCTTAAAAATAAAATTAAAAATGGTAAACGCGTGTGGCTTGGCGAATTGTTAGCGTTCTCGCCTCTCGGCACCGATCCATTACAACCATTACCATCATCTGAACCAACCACGGAACATCCACCAATTGCGGTGCCGTTTACTTTGGCAGAGCCGGGATTAGTTACCATCGTTATCGACGAT
>JAHEDF010000573.1 GCA_024641365.1 Planctomycetota bacterium
TGGCAACAATACTCGTTTGACATCATTGTTAAATTCTTCACGGCCATAAGCCATCCACTCTTTTGCGTGTGGATGATCGGCTAAAGCAGCAGCAGAAAAACACGCGATTAAATATTTATCGGTATGAAAATTTGGATTCCCCGGACCCCACCCATTCATATAACCCGGCCATTGATCTAAATCTGAAAAAATATAACCAATAGCCGCTTGCCACGCATCGCCAATTGGCTGTCCATTAGCAAATAAGTCGGCAATGGGCCAATCACTTTTTATGCGGCGCGTTTGTCCGGTTGGATTAAGGAAATCATCTTGATAACGACGTTCCAACCATAATTGCGGTGATGGGAGTCGTGGTGTTTTAACTTTATCACCAATAATTAATGACACGATTGCTTGGTCTAATCCACGCAAACTCTCTTTTTTATCAACAAATTCCTTCAACACTTTCATTTCCGGTGTGGTCGCTCCGTCTTGCCAATCTTTTTGCATACGTGCGAGGCGTTCTTTGGTGATTAAAATATGCGGACCAGCTTTTTTAGGATCACGATCCCAAGTCAGCACCGTGTTGTTCCATTGTTTATTAAGCGTCCAATCGCTATGGCGGCGCACCATATCATTTAATTTCTTCGTTGAATCAATTTGTCCACGCTCACCAACTACTAAAGCCCATGAACGAGAACCCTGTCGATAGGGAAATACAGCGCGTGCCTGATCATTATTTTCTGCATAACAGTGAATGGTTTGCGCATAAGGATCGACCCATTGGCTGGGCCGAATCGCAACGACACCAACAGCAGGTATTGCGCTGTCTGCATTTTCTCCACCGCGCGTTACGAAAAAATCTTGCCCACCACCGGGAGCCTGGGACCAACGTGGTCGCAAGGACACAAAGGGTCCACGTTGTTTTGGTTGCGGATTGAGTGTGGCCGCATGCATCTCTACATTGCCACCAAATTTTTCATAACCAAACCAGCGAATCCATAAAACCGTGTCTGGTTGTAATCCCTCTTTCCACGTGATGGTCATATCCGCAGATCCAGGCACCCGACACACATCGTCGATCTGAATCCACGGATCATTCATCACCATCGTAATAGTCGTTGAAATAAAGCAGTCGTCACGTTGTGGTGGCCAAGGTGCCTGCGGCGCTAAAGGTAAAATATTTTTTGGCGGCGCTGGTTTTTCACCAACCAGATCATATGTAATTTGCACGCGCGTAAATACTGGTCCTTGTGCAATAACCGTAGTAGCTGCGTTCTGGACTTGAAAATCACCAGAAAATTGTGACTGACCATACCACGCTTTGTCACCTGTCATTTGCATGTCGATGATTGGTGGTTTTACGTCTGATAATTTTATTGGCGCAGAAAATGATGCAAATTGAGGCACACGCATATGCACCACACCATTGCTAAGCATTAATGAATCTGATGACTTTTCTAAGCGCAGTGGAGTAGCTGTTTGTCCATTTTTTAACGTCACCTGACAAGTATGAGAGGCGTTTTTCTCTTTTAATTTTGGCAATGTAACAATAAACCACGCACGTTGTTGCCCATTGCTCAGCGTTTCTAATTGCACTGGCCGCACCACACCATCGACGTCGGCAACTACCGTTTGCTCCTGGGCAAATGTTCCAGCAGGCACATCGCGATGCACTAGTTCCCACGGCCAATCTAGATTAAGCGGATTGGTGATGACAAATGACACTTCAGCCGCCATCGCTACTGTCGCGATATAGGATGTCATGGTCAGTAAAACACTGGTTAGAAAATTAGTTCTCATGGCACTAGGTCGTAGCATACCACCAATCTATGCAGAAGACTTTACCAAAACTGTAAACAATGGACTTTTATGCTACATTTCGTCGTTTTGGGCAAATAATGAACGGTAATCATCCATGAGAATTTCAAAAGACAGCTAACGGCCTCTTCATATGCTGTCCTTTGGACTCTTTGGATTCTTGTTTTGGGGATTGGGAGTAATTGCCTTAAACAACGCGAGTTAGGGAATTTCTTTTAGGTACCTGTCCCATGGGTTAAGCTTCTGGTGGAATCGGCTGCTTTACCTGCGGGTGCTCAACCGGTGGACCAATTATTTTGGGTAAGGGATTAAGAGGTGCGTTTTTATCACGGTCCGGTTCGGCGGAATCTGGCAATGAATAGGCGCCCATTTTATGAGTTCGTGCTTGCAGTACTGCTTCTGGAATCTTTTTAGCCCACTCTTCTTTCATGAGGTATTCTGATTCTTTTGGGACAGCCCAACCAGCGCGAATTAATTCAACCTGAATCACGCTATGGTTTTCGATAGGTTTAGTTGTTAAAAAAGGTGTCATTTGCGCATTGCTGGCTTTGGGGTCATGGCGAAAGACCACACCATGAATGACGCCAAATTCATCTAATACAATTTTTTCTCCAGGCTGTGCAATAGTAACTAATGAACCAATTGGGCACAATTCAGTTAGTTTTTGCTGTGAAAACTTTTCAGGGCCGATTAGAGATATGTGGTCTAATTGTAATGGAATAGCAATTTCTTGGTCGCCTATAATAGCAGACACCTTAATGCGCATACCTGAACTAATTTCCAGCACTCTTACTGCTTGAGTTTCTAAACCCAATACGACATGGCAATTGCCCAAGGTGATAAACACTAGCAGTGTAAATAATACCTGTTTCATAAAATAACTCTCTTGTTTTTTCTTAATTAATTTAATACGTGAGC
>JAHEDF010000109.1 GCA_024641365.1 Planctomycetota bacterium
CTAGATATGTGAAAAGACCTTGCCAAATGAAACAGGGTAGGATTTTAGTGCTTAATATCTGGGCAAAAGCCAATGCTTATGGGCTTGTTGGTAACGTACTTGGATGTTTGCCGTAAAGTGGAAAATATTTATCTTTTTTTGTATCACCGCCATTATCGACACCATCTACACCGACGGTATACGCGCCAATTATTTTCCCGTGAAGTGTAATCGGACGAAGCGGTTTTCCGCTTGTGTCAAAAATGTCGATGGGCCACGGTTTTTTAAGCAATTCGGCTTGAATTAATTGTGATTTTAAAATGGTCTCGTAAGTCATAGACATGATAACATCATGTGCGGGATAGAGTAAGCCTTTGAGGATAAGGCCTGGTGTGGGAATGCCTTTTCTTTCTTCGCTAAACTTTATCATTTGCTCTTTGTTCCATACGACTATTTCCGGAAATGTGTGATTTAGCATAAAATCAATATAATTTAATTGCTCAGTCAATAAATAATGTCGGCCACTACGAAGTACAAAGGGCATATACCAGTTTTGGTTGAAAGCGAGAGGGGCACTTCTTTTTGATAGTACCGTTAAATTACATTGAAATTCTCCAATAAGACTTTTCATTAATTGTTTATCTAAATCATTTGTGGTTAGCGCAAAATCATCAGCAAGTTCACGCGCATCATTTTCTGACAAATATTTAATGTGGGATGTTATAGAAGTAAAAGTAATATTTATGAGAGATGCGCGTACAAGATGGCCAATGAGAACATTTCTTGGGAACGTGCGACAGAGGGCTAATTGCGAAATACATATTTTTTTAGCAGTGCTGGGATCCGACAAGGCAATACGTTCATTTAGTAAGCGAATTAATTCTCTGTAATGTCCTATTTCAGGTAATTTGGTATCATAGGTAAACGATTCTTCAAAGCATAATGGTTGATCACCTAATAACAGTAACTCTTTATCGAGTTCGCCAAGGAGCATTGGGTCCAGTGCAGCATGGTATGCTCGCATTGGTTCAGGAATAGGTTCATACGCTTTAAAATATGGGTCGTCGTAATTTTTTTTCCTATCGTAAGTAGGTAATTGCCCACTTAATACCACAATCCGTTCCCAGCACGCGAGGCGATCTGGCGAAGAACGTGTGAGTCCTATTTCTTCCCACGACGTCGGAATATTTTTTGTTTTTGCTTGGCGATAGACGTCTTCGAGGTCGGCATCGCTATGCCACCACCATAATCCGATCAGGGTAAAAATAATGACGAGCGCAGCGCACAGCCACCCAATTGTTCGCCACCCACTTTTTTTTGTACCTTGCTGAGAATTATCTTCCACTATGCACCTCAGGGTACTTTAGGTTGAGAGCTCAAATTCCTCGTGATCGTCTGGACCTTCGCCTTTGAGATACCCTTTGAGCGTACGAATAAATTTACCACGACGTTTCGGACTCATGCGGCGGAATAAATTATCGACTAATATTTCAGCAGTATCTAATTCGGTGGTATCTTCAGGTAAAGGAATTTCGGCGCGCCCCATGGTGCGATGGCCGCCAGCGCTGCCAATTTTTCCAAAAGCTAACGCGGCGCGTTTACCAACGTCCTGACGGTGACCGTCACCACGGAATACGACGGTCAGTACATTATCTTTTACGCCAGCGCAGACCGTCCAGTTTATGCCGCAGGTCAGCAATAATTGATCAGCCGTTTGGACCATGATATCAGCGGTTGGGACCTCACCAAAATGAATAAGAATTAAATCGCGCACAACTACGCGGTGACTTATGCCCCAGGCAATATAATCCAAGACCGACATCGGTACCTGGGCTTTATCCAGGCGGGTTAAGAAATGTTGGTCAGCACGACCATGTAATTCATCAAAGGCGCGAATATCAGCAGCACCCGCATGACGATTTAAATCATCAGTGTCTGTTGTTAGGCCATATAACATGGCGGTCGCTAATTCTTTCGAAATAGGAATATTCGCTTCAACTAAATATTCAGTTAAAATGGTTGAGGTCGAACCATAGCCTTCACGCAAATCAACATAGGTTGCTTGGGTGTCTTCACGACGTGGATGGTGATCAATAACGACATCGGCGCGCGGCGGATTTTCTCGCCAAAAACCTGGTTGCGCATCGACAACAGCAATTAAATCAGCATGCGCTAATTCTTCGTCCTTTAGACGATCAATTGGTTCTTTTAAATAGGACAATAATAATTTATTTTGATAGCGTTGGACTTCACCCGTGTAACGCATCATGGGATTTAAACCAATGGATCGCCATAAGGTTGCTAAACCTAACGACGCACCAATTGCATCAGGGTCGGGATTCGAATACATTAAAATAAGTGGCCGATTGGTACCTCGAGCAAGATCTAATAATAAATCAACGCGTTTTAATACCATTAAGCGACGGAGTAAGGAACGGCGTGATGCCGTCGTCGATTGCATTAAACTTAAAAATCCAGGGAGTGGCGTGCGGCGACGTTGTTCACTGCCCGCTAAAAACACCGACACCGTAGGTGGTATCCAACTGCGAATGCGTTTTGCGAGTTCGTCACCGTCGACCGCTACTACGTAAGGCGGTTCGGGTAAATCATCGGGACGCGTTTCGTAGCCATCAGCAACCAAGGTGACTTGCACGCCGGGATAGGGTGCGAGGTCTTCTTCCAAGTTTGGATTGGTTGTGTACACACGAACTGCGAGCGATCCGCCGACAAAGAATCCGACGGTTGGCACAATTTGACTGTTGTGGCCGATGATCGTAACATGCCGCGCGCTCGCTAAGGCGCCTGTCAAGTTTGCTACCATGGAACGCAGAGCTTACATGCCGTTGAGAAGGCATGCAAATGCTGCTCCCCCAGATCGGATAGTGTGAGGAAGGCTGTGTGTTATGTCAGAAGTTAAGCCCGTTAATCAACCTAAGTTGCCATTTGATCAGGACTTATTTGATCTTTTGGTATGTCCAGAAGCGCGCGTGCCGCTCAAATTCACCGATGGCCGCTTGGTGTCGACCGATGCGAAAACCCGCCGTGCCTATCGGGTCGACGATGGGATTCCGGTCATGCTGATCGAGGAATCGACGGTGCTCGATGAGGCTGCTTGGCAGGCAGCGATTAATGCGGACGGCCCCGTTGGTGGTGGTGTGGCAGCTGTCCAGGCACGCCATGCAGCGAGTTCCTAAATGGCAGGATATCCGTTCGTCGTCAGTGAACATCGCGGCGTTGGTCCTGTGCACTATGATGTGATTATTGGCACTGGTCCACGTTGCCACACGTGGCGTTTTGAACGTGGAACTCGCGGCTGGCACGGTCGTCGCATTGCCGATCATCGTCGCCGTTATTTAACCTGGAGTGGACCAATTTCCGGCAATCGTGGCACGGTCATGGTTCGCGCAACGTCACGAGCCTATGGGCATTTTTCTCGTCATGGAACTATTCTCCATGTGCGTCCGAATCCCTTAGTTTGTTTTGGTTATGGAGCCCCCATCGGGAGCTGTTTTCAACAACGCGGTAACAGGGTTGTCGCGGTAATTTCTCACGCGAGTATTCCGGTCCTATGAACGATTGGGCAAATAGCGATAGCATTGATACCACGACCGCTGGTCCAGCGACGAGTGATTTACTCCGTCGTCGTAATTCGCATTCAGCCGCTTTTGAAGCGATGCTGAAAGAAGTTTTTTTATCACAGCAAATTCAATTGGTCGAGCCATTAGCGAAAGCTACCAAAGAAACCGTTGTGTACGGTGGATTTTATCATGGTGAAGAAGTTGCGGTAAAAATTTTTGTGCCAGCCGTAGAAGGTCTTGCCTATGCGGTGTCCGCATTTGGTGCTTTTAAAGTTGAGTGCGAAAAAACCATGATTTTATCGCGCCGTAGTAATTCAATTTTGCAAGTGATTGAATATGGCGATGCGGAAGTTCCGGATGATTTACCGCAAGAATTACGTGAATTTTTTCCGGTGCATTTATTACCATTTATGGTCACTGAACGCGCGCGCTTTGGTTCGCTTGATCGCGTCTATAAAGGCCGCACCCATTTACCGGGGTTTGATCGCGTCAGTTTATTAGAAGCGTTATCAAAAGCGACCGATGGTATTAAGGAAGCACACGATCACCAAGTTGCGCACCGCGATATTAAACCACAAAATATTTTGATCTTTGCCCCAGGTCAGGGAAAAATTGCTGACTTTGGTATTGCTCGTTGGCGTTCGCGCCGCACCAGCAAGGAAGCGGTTTTATTGACACCCAAATACGCCAGTCCAGAACAAGCATTTTACGCATTAACCGGTGAGCGCGAAACGTTAGTGGATATGCGTGGCGATATTTATTCATGGGCCATTATGGTGTATGAAGTTGTCACTGGCGTGCATCCATTCGCGTGGGCGCTTAAAGGCATTAAAGATCCATTAGTCAGTCAGCGAACTTTATTAAAAGCAATTGCTGCTAATGATCGCCGTGGTTTCCAAACCACGGGTGACATTACTTTTGACTCGCTGATGTATAATTGCACCTGTGATTTAAAACATCGCGTAGCGGATATTGCCCTGGCCAACAAAGTCCTGCGTCAATTTACCGCACGTGCAAAATTACAAGCACAACAAATGGAAAATGACGCGACGGCACGCGTGAAAACTATTCCTGATAGTGATAAGCCAGCGTTACGAAAATAAATAGAAACAGCGACAAGCCAGTTCACGGCGTTGTGAGATAAAGTATTAAAAGCCAATGCTATTCGGTTAATAATCGCGTTTATATCGGAAAATTCCGAAAAATGGGTAATTTACCAAAAGACAATTAACCGCAGAGGACGCAGAGAGCGCAGAGATGGATTTTTCAACAAATTCATAATAGAAAGCACAGTTTATTGATATGTAAATGTAATAGAATGAGATAAGATCAATTTTCAAATACCCTCTGCGCTCTCTGCGTCCTCTGCGGTTAATCTGTTTTCAATCTATCTATTTTCCAGGAGAAGACGTAATAATTAGCCGAATAGCATTAAGTCAGAGTAATGGCTGCGTGTCAGCGATGTGATCGAGTCCAAGTGCGATCATGACTAAGCGGTCAAAGCCAACAGCGACACCGGCACAATCGGGCAAGCCATTTTCCATCGCGGATAAAAAAGGCTCATCTAATTCTTCGCCATTACTGCGCGTTTGCAATTCAGCGACATGGCGCGCGCGTAATTCTGCAGCGTTGGTGAGTTCGTGATAGCCGTTCGCGAGTTCAATGCCGCTGCGATAAATTTCAAAACGTGCTGCGACCTGATTGCCAAGCTCATCGGTACGAATGCGGGCTTGGGCGCACGCTTCAGCTGGGTAATCCGTTAATATGGTCCAAATATTTTTTCCTAAATGTGGCTCGATATCACGCGTGAGTAATAAGTCGAACGCTGCCGCACGATCATTGCCGACGACATGAGTGTCGCTACCTAAAACATTTTGTAAATCTGATTCGCTGACAGCAAAAGGATTAATACCAACATATTTCTCAAATGCAGATTTCCATGTCAGTAATTCGCTAGTATTTGAAAAATTGGTAATTGCTGCGCACAAGGCGATGGTTTCGCCTGCTAATTGTCGGTCGTCGAATCCCAGACGATACCATTCCAACATCCGAAATTCTTCTGCGTGACGGTGGCCAATTTCGCCTGCACGAAATGCGGGAGCCAAAGTCCAACAATCACCAGCCCCGTTAATCAGCAAGCGCTTTAAACCATGTTCGGGGCTGGTCGGCAAAAAAAATATTCGTTTACCAAATTGAAGACGAAATGGCACCACGCCGTGGTCTAAATTCGCCCCTGGTTGTAAGACGGGCGTATCAACTTCGAGCACCCCTCGAGCGCGAAAAAAATCACGGACTATTTTTACTAATTGGGCGCGTTTTTTAAGGAGAGTAGCGACGGTTGGATTTTTTTGGTCCGGAAGTCCGGAAGTCCGGAAGTCCGGAAGTCCCGCATGATCATTATTGGTATTACTCGGCACGTCCCAACCTCGACTGCAAAAAGGTGTTCGCTGCGCTCACCAATAGCAAGTCCGTAATTTATCCGGCGCGCAGCGCCACCTTTCTGCAGTAGCACATGCTATGTCCCTCAGAAATAATAGCGCCCGTGCGTGTCAGACTTCCGGACTTCCGGACCTCCGGACTCCCGGACGAATTTATTTATTCACACGCCCCGAATATTCTCGCGTCTGCGTGTTAACAGTAATTTTATCACCAATGGCACAGAAAATAGGGACAGAGACTTCGCCGCCAGTGCCAGCTAATTTAGCCGGTTTTAATACGCGACTTTGCGTGTCACCTTTAATAGCTGGCTCGGTATATTCAATTTCCATTGTGACGGTATTCGGTAATTTTAACGCAATCGGTTCGTTATTCCATAAAGTGACATTCACCATCATGTTTTCGAGTAAGAAATCTTTATCTGTGCCGACTGCTGCGGCTGAAACGGTGACTTGCTCAAAGGTGGTTTGATCCATGAAGGCAAAGCCCGTGCCGTCAAAATACATGTACTGCATTTCGGCATCGACGACATCAGCGAGCTCAACTTTTTCACCGCCACGAATAGTCTTTTCTAAGGTGTTCCGCGTGAGGAGGTTTTGTACTCGCGTCTTGTAGAACGCGTTTCCTTTTCCAGGCTTCACGAAGTTCACTTCCAGAACCAACCAAGGTGCGCCGTCAAAAATGACCTTGCTGCCTTTTGAAACTTCACCGATGCCGACTATAGTGCCCATAAATATCCTTTGTTTTAAGGTGGTTACATCCCGGTCGGGTGCGCAATGACAGACCCGATTTCGTGGGAGCGCGACACGCTAGCGAACTCACTGAGCGGTTCCAGTGCGTTTGAACCCACCCCTGGTGCATGGCGCGCAGAGTTGGCCCAGGCCATTCGTGACCCAGCTAAGTTACTTGAAGAACTACACTTGGATCCATCGTTAGCTGCACCGGCACAGCAAGCAGCAGCCAACTTTTCGCTGTTGGTACCGCATGATTACGTGCAGCGCATGGAAATCGGCAATCCGCACGATCCTCTTTTGCGGCAGGTTTTGCCACTCGCAGATGAGTTACGCGTAGTCCCAGGTTTTAGCGCTGACCCGCTGGTGGAAACGGCCTGCGGTCCGGTTCCTGGGATGCTACACAAATATCAGGGACGCGTGTTGTTGGTGACCACAGGCGCGTGCGCGGTGCATTGTCGCTACTGTTTTAGACGACACTTTGCCTATGACGAGTTACCGCATGGTAAAATGTGGTGGTCAGAAGCGATTAATTATGTTGCTGCTGATGCCAGCATTCATGAAGTTTTATTATCCGGTGGCGATCCACTTACTTTACCAGATACCATATTAGCCGCACTCGCTGACGATATTGCTAAAATTCCTCACGTACAACGCGTGCGCATTCATACGCGTTTGCCCGTTGTTTTGCCAAATCGTGTGGACAGTCATTTATTAGGATGGCTTACAGACAATCGCTTAGAGAGTGTCGTGGTTATTCACGCAAATCACCCGCAGGAATTATCACCTGCTGTACTAGCTGCGTGCCGTCGTATGCGGGCTCATGGAATTACCGTCTTAAATCAATCGGTACTATTAAAAGGCGTTAATGATAATGCTGACATTTTAAAACAATTATCAGAATTATTATTTTCGGGCGGTGTCTTGCCCTATTACTTGCATGTTTTGGATCGGGTTGCTGGCGCAGCACATTTTCTGGTCGACGATCAACGTGCGTTCACGCTGCACGCGGACCTGGCCTCGTCATTGCCTGGGTATTTGGTGCCGCGTTTGGTCCGCGAAGAACCAGGGCAAGCCAGTAAAACGACGCTCCGGCTGTAAATAACAGGCTCCGGGCGTCGTTTATAAAAAGTGAGTAAGGAAGTCCTCACGTCTACGTAGATGCAGGTATCTTGTTATTCTGCAGGACTTTTTGTCAGAGGACGGAAATACATTGTATCCCATGCGCTGCAGCATGGTATGCTTCCAACGAACCATCTGCGCCAAACGCTGTTTAAAAGCTATCGGGGTGAATCTATGTCTGCTTATCGTTACTTACTGTTGCTCTCATTAGTTGTAGTTGCCCAAGCAGGTGATGAATGGGCGATGCGTTGGCGCGTTTATAGCGATAGTGAGGCCGGCATCACTGTTCGTTACCCGTACGACTACCGTGCACCAGATCAGTACAAAGGTGAACTGATTCGTGATAGTCGTGGTGAAGGCGAAATACGAGAAGTAATGGTCGATGGTAAAATGAAGCGCGTCATGGTGCCGAGTAATAGTGGTCCGCGAAACATGCCAGATATGCGTGTCATTTCAGTGTTGGAATCGGACTTACCAGACGAAGCAAAAGGCAAAGATTTACCCGCCATAGCGGCGATATTGGCAAAAGTAAATCTCCCATGGAAAGAGTACGATTATTATTCCACAAGTACCTCACGCCCTTTTGCCGATAAAAAATGGGCACCAAAAGATGTAATTGCGCTACGTGCTGAAGGCGACAAGGCTTGCGGATTTTTTGTCAAACACGGTAATCGTTATTCTGGTGTGGTTTTAGCGGGTTCGATATCGGAGCCAAACAATGACGATATTTTAAATTCGTTTGAAATTATGCAGCCGGGTAAAAGTAAAAAACCATCTATGAGTTGGCGCGAAGGACAATTACGTAGTGGCAAAGTTATGGACAATAAAGGCAATCCAGTAGCCGCTTCGGGTAAAGGAAAACCAGCTGCATGGAAAGAAGGCTGGGATGTCGATACGGCTCATTATCATATTACCAGTCATGTATCGCCAGGACGCTTAGTGCAGTATGCGCAATACTTAGAAATTCTTTATGAAGGATTTAGTTCCATTTACGAACCAGAAAGCATGCCGCCGTATAAATTGGAAATTCATATTTTTAATACGCAAAGAGATTTCATGACGGCAGCACAGGCGCATGGATTTCCTGTTGGTCAATCGGTGGGTGGTTTTTTTGTACCGACTTTAATGTCCATTTTTGTTTATGAAGAAAGCAGTAAATGGGGCGGTGATGATTTTTCAGTTGAGCATGTATTGGCCCACGAATGCTCACATCAATTTTTAAATGTTGCCTGTAATGGTAGCCGTCATGTGCCTACCTGGTTGAATGAAGGCTTGGCTGTTTATTTTGAAGCTGGCGTAGTAAATCGCGGACACTTTGAGCCACGCATGCCTAAAAATCGTATTGATCGATTAAAAGGAATTTACTCTCAGACAAAATCAACCATTATTCCCGTAGATCAATATTTAAGCCATTATAATCATATATCTCCAGATCAATATGGTGAAGTATATGCCATGACTAATTTTTGGCTATTTGGCACGTGTCGTCCAGGTTGTAAGCATAAACCAAAAGAATGCGGATTAGCGCACTTCCGTGATTACTGGCGTCGGTTGAAAGAAAAAGAAGATGGCACAAAAGCCTTTGAAGAAACTTTTATGGAACAAATGATTAAAGCTAAAGGCAGTCGTGAAGCGGCAATCGCTGCGTGGCAAGAGGCGCATTTTAATTATGTCAACCAAGTGTTGAAATAATTTTATTTCGTAATTTCAAGTTTCATTTATGACGATGTGGGCGCTCTGGCTGTGATAAGAGCGCCCATAACTTTTTGTAGGGTTTTATATTCTGAGCGGCTTTAAAACGTTTGCTGGTTGGTTGGCATGGTGCGGAACAGTGGATTGTTTTGCTAACGTGTGCGCCGTGCAAACCCAGCTGCTTGGTCGCTTGCTGAACTGTGGCAGGCGGCACCGAATTCATTTTCGAGGTTTAGCGCTATTTAAACGCGGTTTTGGTGGCCTAAAAATTTGGTATTTGACAGCATGGGGGTGCTTCACATATTGCGCCTCCCGCAAACGAAACGGTGGTTTGAAAAAACCCTGAAAAATGCGGGAAAACCGGAGAAATCCGGATCCTTTGACAACGCAACAGCTGTGGAAGAGAGAAGAGGGATATTTCTGTAAAGGAAATATCCAGGACCCATGTGAATGGGTCCATCCAAAACCGACTTTTCAGTATTACTGAAAAGTTAAG
>JAHEDF010000110.1 GCA_024641365.1 Planctomycetota bacterium
GGTGGTGAGGGATTTAATCATATCGCTTGCTGCGTCAGTTGCGTTTTTCATCGCGATGCGACGGGCGGCATGTTCGGAAGCGGTGGTTTGTAAGAGAGTCGAGTATAGGAAGAAACGTACCATGTTCGGAATTAAAATAGCAAATAATTCTTCCGGTTCAGGTTCGTAAATAAAGTCGCCTTTTAGTTCTTCATTACCGATATTTTCGTCAGCTTTTTCGGCCGCATAACCAGCTGGCAACATCGTTGCAGCGGTTGGTTCTTGGCGGGTTTGGGTCAAGAAACGTGAGAAAACGACGTAAACTAAATCGCTTTGACCATCAAGGAAATCTTTAATGAGGCCATTGGCCATTTTTTCCATGTCGCCAAATTTTAAATTACCGCCAACCAGTTTGGTATGTGATTGTTCGACATTGTAACCTGCAAAGTTTAATCCAGAGGCGGCTTTTTTGCCCAAGGAAACAAACCGAACGGTGCGGCCAAGTGCTTCTTGTTCTTTTGCCAATTTAATGGCGACGTTTATTAAGTTGGCGTTAAATGCGCCACATAAACCACGATCAGAAGTTTCGACGGCAATTAATACATTTTTAACTGGGCGTTCTTTTAATAACGGGTGGCTTAAACTTTTGCCACTGCGTTCGACTATACGCATAATTAAGTTGCGAAGTTCTTCTGCATAAGGACGTGCTGCGACTGCGGCATCCTGTGCTTTGCGAAACTTCGCCGACGACACCAATTCCATCGTGCGGGTGATTTTTTTGGTATTGGTAGCACCTTTGCGGCGCTTGCGGATGTCTTTAAGATTGGCCATGGATTAATCCTAGTTCGGAATTCCTGACGGTGGCAATTACTTATGCTTTGATTTGAATGATTCCGTGAAGCGTTTGACCGCCTCTTTGAATTTCTTTTCGCCATCGTCGCCGAGGATTTTCTTTACGAGAATTTCTTTACCTACTTCAGGATATTCAGCGTCCATAAATGCGAGGAATTCTTTTTCGTATTCAGATACCTTGCTGACTTCGATACCGTCTAACATGCCTTCGCCAGCGCCTTTGATCATCATCACTTGATGTTCAACGCCGAGCGGTTGTGCCTGACCTTGTTTGAGCAATTCGACCATGCGCGCACCGCGATCCAACTGACGTTGGGTAGCAGGGTCTAAGTCGGTACCCAATTGAGCAAATGCTTCGAGTTCGCGGTAAGCTGCTAAGTCGAGACGCAAGGTACCAGCAACTTTTTTCATACCTTTAATTTGTGCAGCACCACCGACGCGCGATACCGAAATACCAACGTCAACGGCAGGACGCTGACCAGCATTAAATAAGTCAGGCTGTAAGTAAATTTGTCCGTCGGTAATCGAAATAACGTTGGTTGGAATGTACGCAGATACTTCGCCTTCTTGCGTTTCAATAACTGGGAAAGCGGTGAGCGAACCAGCACCTAATTTATCTGATAATTTCGCTGAGCGTTCGAGTAAGCGACTGTGTAAATAGAACACGTCACCTGGGTAAGCTTCGCGGCCAGGTGGGCGACGCAGCAACAGCGACATTTCGCGGTAACTGGACGCTTGTTTCGATAAGTCGTCATAAGCAATAAAGGTCGCAAAACCTTTGCCGCCGTCAGCAACTGGTTTTAACGTGTATTTACCGTTGGTGAGTTTTGGTAAACCGGCTTCGTCATGTTCCCAGGTGTTGTACATGAAGTATTCAGCCAGTGCGGCGCCAGAATAGGGAGCCAAGAATTGCATGGGCGCAGGCGTCGATGCAGCCGCACTGACGACGATGGTGTAAGCCATAGCGCCAGTTTCTTCGAGCTGCTTCACGATACCGGCAACGGTCGATTCTTTTTGACCGATGGCGACATACACACAAATAACGCCTTTGCCTTTTTGATTAATAATAGTGTCGATGCAGATGGCGGTTTTGCCAGTTTTACGGTCACCAATGACGAGTTCGCGTTGACCACGACCAACGGGAATCATCGCATCAATACATTTTAAGCCAGTTTGTAATGGTTCGTGCACACTCTTACGATCAGCCAAACCAGGTGCTGGTGATTCAACGCGGCGCGTTGCTTCGTTTGCAATTGGGCCTTTACCATCAATTGGATTACCGAGCGCGTCGACAACGCGACCTAATAATGCCTGTCCAACTGGTACTTCTAACACGCGTTTGGTGCGTTTTGCGACGCCGCCTTCTTTCAGCGTGGTGTAGTCACCTAAAACCACCGCACCGACGTTACCTTCTTCAAGGTTCAGAGCGAGGCCGTAGGCACCGTTGTCAAATTCGATCATTTCACCAGCCATACAATTGGACAGGCCGGTAATACGGGCGATACCGTCACCAACTTGCACCACGGTACCGACTTCGTCGACAACGACGTTGGCACCATAATTTTTCAGCTGCTCTTTGATGACGGCGGTCATTTCATCGGCGCGAATTTTCACAGAGACTCCTTACGAAAGATTTATGCGGTAAATGAGGCGCGTGGCGCTCGTCATTCACTCCACAGCTGAGCGCCAATTGGCGCAGTGAGAATGGTTTGTTTCATATCGGTCAGTAAGCGACGGGCACTGACATCAATCATGGTGTCATCAAAACGCAGGGTGAGGCCTGCAATTAATGACGGGTCGTTGCTGGCTTGTACCATGACGCCTGGACCAATGGCCTTTTTTAGACGTTCATTGAGCACATTTAGTTCATTGGCAGTAATTGGGTGTGCAGTTACTGCTTGGACACGCACTAAGCCAACTTTTTCTTCCGCCATGCGAACCGCTTCAGCAAAAATGGCAGGGGCGTCACTCAAGCGATTGCGATCAATTAATAATTGTAATAAGTCGATAATTTCTTTGCTAACTTTATTAGCAAATCCGTTGCGAATAACTTCTTTCGCTTTTTCTTTTCCTAATCGAGGATCATCTAATTGTCCTAATAATCCGCTCTGCAAGCCGTCAATTGCTTCGCGGCAATCTTCGACGACTTGCATGCTGGCGCCGCGTTCTTCTGCGAGATCCAATAAGGCTTGGGCGTAAACGCCGGCGACTGTTCCAGCGGCCATGTCAGTTCGCCTTTACCAAGCGGGCTTCGTAAGCGTCGAGTGCTTCGCCAACGACCTGTTCTTGTTTGGAAGCATCCAATTTTTCGCGCACGATTTTCTCGGCGATTTGTGTGGCGATTTCAGCAACGGCTTGTTTGAGCTGAACGATGGTGGCATGACGCGCTGCTTCGATTTCACGCAGCGAACGATTACGGATTGCGTCAATTTCTTCGCGCCCTGTTTCTACCGCTTTTGCGCGAATGGCTTCACCATCACGAGCAGCTTCTTTGATCATCTCGGCGATTTTGGCTTCAGCGCCTTTCATCTGCTTATCGAGATCTTCCTTCAGCTGCTTGGCCTTGGCGTAGGCTTCTTCAGACTCTTTTAATTCGCGGGCAATTTTTGCCTCGCGTGCGTCGACTGCCGCCAACACATGTTTCACGCCAAGCTTCAAAATGAGGAGGATGAATATCACGAAGATACTCAAGCTCCAGATGAAGCTGGCGAGATTGGACGATAAGAATTCGTTAATGCTCATGGCCGTTCCAGGGAATGGACGTGCAGAAAATCAATGACACTCATTTACATTATGTAAATGAGTGACGGTGATTACTTGATGATGAACACCAAGACGAAACCGATCAGGGCAAGGGCTTCAATAAAGCCGATACCCAAGAACATTAAGCCGCGCAGCGCGCCAGCTTGTTCTGGTTGGCGGGTGATGCCATTTAAAGTAGCGGCAACAACCAAGCCGATACCAACGCCAGCGCCAGCAGCAGCTGCGCCGTAAGCGATGCCTTTACCGATGCCGAGCGCACCGTTGGCGGTGGTTTGAGCAACTTCGAGTGCCACATCAGCGGCAGGTAAAGCGGAGGTGAGTGCGTTTGCGATGGTGACGATGTCCGACATGGGAGAGTCCTTGTGAAACTGGAATGTGAAACTGAGTTGTAAAAAAGCTTAGTGTTCGGGATGAGCGCACAGGCCAATAAAGACCGCGCTGAGTAAGGTGAAAATATACGCTTGGAGCAACGCCACCAAGAGTTCGAGGGCATAGAATGGAATTGTTAGTAACCAGCCAAAGCCACCCATGGCGGTAGCCATGCCGACTGCTTGTTGGTCGCTTGAGTAGATAATAAACCCGAGCGTGGCGAAAACTAATAGCACTGAGTGGCCTGCTAGCATATTAGCAAATAAACGAATTGAGAGCACTGCCGGGCGGATGACTAATTGTAAAATTTCACTAAATGCCAAGAAGAACCACAGCAGCATATTACCTGGATTCCAAGACCAATGAACGGGCACTAATTTAATCCAGAACATAATCGGACCATTTTCTTTAATACCCATATACAGCATTAAGAAAGCGGTTGTCAGCGCGAGACCCGTGGTCACGGCTATATTTCCAGTAGCTGTGCCGAATAACGGGATCAAACCAAATAAATTCATCGCTAACAAAGCAATAAACATAGCCCCAAAATACGGAACCCATACATCAGGATGATGTTTAATATTGGGGCGTACAATATCATCACGTACGAATAAAATTACCGCTTCGATCATGTGTTGGATGCGATTCACAGGTTTATATTGGTCTATTTTACGGCGTGCAAAAACCAACAATAAAAGCGCAACCAAAACCAACGAAATAGTCGACCAGAAGGTTTGATGATTAAAAAAAGCTAAAGGTTTTGGCAGGGCACCTAAGTAGCTTTCATCAATCGCAACAGTCATAGCTTTTGCTAATTTTTGACTGGGAACGCCTTGATAATTTGCTTTTTGGCTAATTTCAGTGGCCCAAATGGCTATATCACTATTTGGTTGCGCATTTTCAAATTTTTCACTATGACTTAATCTGGCGAAATTAACTTCTGCATATTCAGCAGCATTCAGCAGTAAAATTGGGTGTCCGTGAACCCACTCAATTGCAGAGTAAGGTTGATTGTGACTAGCATTTAAATCATCAAAATTAAATGCGTGATGATCTACCGAGTGTCCTGTTCCGTGCGGATCATTATGTCCGATTGTGCTGAGCTCAGGAAAATCGCTGTTCGTAGCGGGATTAGGAGCGGGAACTGGGTCAGGCACGAGCCGATTCCTTTACATGAGTCAGAGGCGCATCCATATCTTTTGCAACGCGGGACCATGTCCACATATCCAAAGCGAGCGTTGTAAATAAACAGCCGGCGAGTGCGCCGAGCGCAAAGGTGCTGTTCGGATGATCGAGCAGGAAATAAGCAGCTACGCCAGCGCCACCAATGCGAATGATAAATGAAGCCAATGCCGCGGCAGCACTCATATGTAGGGGTGCTTTACTGGTAGTCGCAACAAGAGAACCGCCAACGATAAGCAGTAATAAGGCAATTCCACCACCTTGTGCCACTGCCACCCAGACGTCGGACTGCGAGCTAAACAGGCATCCAATCGCGGTAATTATCATGGCTGGTGACAGAGAAAGTCCCAGGCGAATAATTTCAGTTCGCTCTATCATTTATTACTGTCCTTAATCAACTGATAGAGTGAGACGGCTAGGAATAAGAAACTTAAAATAATCATCCACAGTGGCGTGGAGTCATAGGCCTTATCAATAAAATATCCGATTAAACACCCTGCCGGAGCAGCCCCAAGAACCATCCAAGCGGAGGCGAATCCACGTTGCCATTGGTGGCGTGAGTCTGTTTGATCCTTGGACAATTTTTCATCCGACGACGGCTCATGAGAAACAGGTTGCTGTGAATCCTGTTTGATCGGTTCAGTCATGAGCAAAGCGAGGTTCAGGGTGGGCATCGTACGCGGTTTTTGTCAGGGGGCGCGCAACATGAAGTGGTGCTTTACACTGTCAAGCGATCCACCCTGATTTTTATAGGTTAACCCAACGTTTATGCATATATGACATCAGAGCAATGTGGTCAGACCACACCCAGGGAAACGGATGAATCATATTTTACCCCAAACTTATCTATAAGTGAGCTAATAAACATTGGCATGTCGGCCAAATACAACGCATTTCACTGTACAAAACTGTGCCATGCGGCAAGGCGTTCTCTGGGTCGGTGTCAATAATTGACAATTACACGACCTTTTCAGCGACATGTAGCCACAATCGGCGAGTAAAATAAAGAGAAATAGAGCGTTAACTACTTTGTTTTGTCCAGATAAGAGCGCAGAAAGGCGTCCCATCCCAAGATGTAACACGTGCAGAACGCTTGTATCTCGAATCAGCATTACAGCCCTTGCCCATAAGCGACTGTAACTCACCCTGCGTCGACCTTTTCATGTGAGAGGATGATTTCTATGCAACGACTGTTGTTTGTCCTGCTTTTAATGGTGCAAATGTTGGGCACCACGGTTCAACTCACGGCTGCTACGTATACTTATTTCCCAACTCCAGCTAACCAAGTCCCTGAGCACATTCGGGATGGTTTCGATGATCCACGTGATGGCCTAAGTACCACTAACGGTATCGAAATTGATGTCGATCGTATTCTTACACCGATAACTAAAGTCGCTGTTTCGATAATTATTTATCATCCACACCTGAATGACCTAAAAGTCGACATCATAGCGCCAAATGGACTGACGGTTAATTTGTTAGATAATATTTCCACTGCCACAGCACCATTTAATCATACTGCATTTGGTTTTGTTGGTGGAATCGGGACCGGCTTAAATGAAGTAACGCTTGTATCTGTGAGTGAAGATAGTGCTACAAAACGAATAAATGATTTACTGATTTTAGAACAAAATCCAACTAGCCCTTACTACTTAAATACGGTTCCACCTGGCACCTATTATTCTATGGGTGATTTAGGTGCTTTTAATGGATTAGAAGGCCTGAGTGCAAATGGCACATGGATTTTACGTGTAGTTGATGACAGCCAAAATAATTGGTCAGATGATCATTCTGAATATTATTATTACCAACAACCATTGGTTTTTGTCTCGCTGTCTATTACTCAAGAGGGTGGCGATAAGGTTTGGACTGGATTAGGAACGGATGATTTTTGGGGAAACGATGACAATTGGGACCCTAAATTTGGAGCACCGGAATTCGGACAACAAAACTCATTGATCTTTCCAGCAGGCACGCCACGGCCAAACCCCGTGCATAATTTAGCAAACGGTGGTCAAGTATTAGAAATTGCCGAAATTAAGTTCTCGGGAGGCAATTATAATATTACGGGTAATAACATTCGTTATGCGAAGTCAGCACGCATCATAAATTCACTCGGTAATAATATCGTAAATCTCAATGCGACTATGGTAGCGAATGCGCGTATAGAAGTTAATGTGCCAGTTGGTCAATTGACATTGCCGGCTAATATAGCGGGAAATGGGCGTATTACGAAAAAAGGAAATTCCAACGTCATTTTGTCTGGCAATAATACAGGGTATACGGGCTACATGATAGTATCGAATGGATACGTGGATGTGCAAAACGCAAATGCGTTAGGCGCTACCGGAGCTGGACAAGAAACCAGTATAGAAGGCGGTACCGTTCGCACTGGTGGCCTTGGAAATATCGCTGAGCCCTTCGCCGTATACGGAATGGGTGAAGATGGTAATGGGGCACTGCACATTACAGGTAATCAAACGA
Organism: Planctomycetota bacterium; assembly: GCA_024641365.1. The sequence continues at coordinate 7,630 of JAHEDF010000110.1, forward strand.
TAACAGGTCAAATGACCTTATGGGAAGATTTCTCAACAGGGTCCGGTTTTAATGTAGATGCTGCGGCAACACTCATAGTTAGTAACTTTAAAGCGGCATCGGGTTCACACCGACTGCGCCTCACTGGCGGTGGCACGATGCAAATAAATGCGGGAGTCAACGCACAATTACCAGGAAAAACATCTCTATTTGTTACCAACTCCACCTTAGAAACAAATAACGCACAACCATCACTTGGAAGTATTATTTTGAGCAATGGAATCGTGAGCGGATCTGGCGCCATTACACCACTCGGCGCAGGAGAAGGAACTGCGCCAGCAGACATAACCAGTACGGGTACTTCGGGAATATTTGCGCCGATAGCACTTGGGGGCGCAAATCGTTCCGTGAAAGTTGCTGATGGTACATTAACTATTCTTGGCGCCATGTCGAATGGTAGCATTTCAAAATCCGGTGGTGGTACATTAGATATTAGCAGCGTCAGCTCTACCGTTTCAGTAGCTATTGGTGAAGGATCATTAATCGGAAATGGACAGGTAAATGCATTATCAATGAGTACCAATACATCATTAAATCCGACAGGGACATTTACCGCTGCAAATGCGTCGTTTGCAAACCAATCGGCCTTAATTTTAGATGCACTCGGTGAAAATTTAACGGTATCCGGATCTGCCTCATTAGGTGGCGTTAATGGAATTGGTGGCGCCTTATTATTATTATACGAAGGTGTCGCAGCTAACGCGGTTGTCGTCAATGGCCCTAATAGTGGCACATTTGACGGGTTTCCTGATGGCGTTGGCATTACGTATACGCCAGCCACAAATGTTGTCTTAACTGGCGGCGCAGATGGCGGCAAAACCGTGTGGTTTGATCCTAATGCATACACTGTTAATGAATCCGATGGTTCAGTAACTGTTACGACCGTCTGGTCTGCTGCACCAGGAACGGCTGTCCTTCGTAATTACGGTGGATCAATTCGTCGCGATATTGATATTACAATTAATTATAATGATACCGGCTTTGCAGGTGGTGGTAGTTTACAATTATATACCATCCCAATTATTGATAATTTTATCGAAACAGGAACAATTAATACAATCCTTACGCTAATTCCACGTGCAGGTGCACGCATTGCATTGACGCCTCCAACCGGGGGTCCAACTGCAACACTAACTATTATTGATAATGATGTCACGGAAAAGAAAAAATGCGGATTTGGTACTGGACTGACCGTATTTTTCTTAATGGGTTTTGGGTTGTTATTGCAGTTGCGATTGCGTCGCCGTTAATTCGGTCCACGGTTAAATATTTATGAATCGCGCGCGTAATGATAATTCATTAGTAACGCATAGGGAATGCACTGAACGATGAATGTGCAGATCCCATTTCTAAGCCCGGGCTTTATTGGCGTTATGTTGGTAGCTGCGATTATTTTAGGATCGTTGTTACCGACTCCATATAAAAAGTGGTGGTCTGTTTTAGGCGGCGGCCTCACTGCTGCCAGTCTTGCAGCTTTAATTGGTATCGTGTCATGGGCAGGAGACATGCACATAACGGGCTATAGCGTGATGATGTTGCTCGCGTTTATTGCTGCCTATGTGGTAACAATTCCCCGAGCTCGCATTGTTGGCATTAGCGAACGCACAATTATAGACATGGCATTATTAGCCTTAATTGGCGGGATTGTTGGCTCACGATTTGGTGAAGTTGTTGAACAATGGCCAAAATTTGGCAAAGACGCTCACGGTAATTCTTTAACTATTTCGGCATTTATAAATAAATTAATGGACTTCGATAATGGTGGCATGGTGTGGTATGGCGGAGCAATATTAGCAGCCATATTAATTCTTATTTTGGCCAAACGGCGTAAATTAAGATTATTGGAAGTAAGTGATTTATTAATGCCGGCAACGTTATTAGGTCTTGGCACTGGTCGTGTCGGATGCTTTTTAAATGGCTGTTGTTATGGCGGGCCAACCGATGCCCCGTGGGCCGTGGCAAATCCTTTTGGCGTAAAAAGTCATCCGACGCAGCTCTATGAAACTATTGCCTGTGTGTCGTTATTTGCGTTTACCTTTTGGTGGTGGCGTCGCCGACGTTATCAAGGCGAAGTATTTTTCATTGGCCTCTTTGGTTATGCGCTGTGGCGCTTTATTAATGAAGGTCTGCGTGGCGATACGGTTGAGAGCACCTTCCTTGGACTGTGGACGGTTACGACGTCGCAAGCAGTTAGTTTATATCTGGCATGTGTCGGCATGGCGTTGGCCTTAGTGGTCATAATTCGGCGTAAGCAGTCACCTGAACTTAGCGCCATAGGTCGTGATGTCCCAGGAAGTTGCCACCAGCGTTCAAAGTCTGCGGCAGACCCTGTGCAGCAACAACCATC
>JAHEDF010000574.1 GCA_024641365.1 Planctomycetota bacterium
GTTGGCAGGCCCAGGCGCCCTATTGCGATTTATGGGAAACACATTTTTCCACCATCGCGTTTTCATACCAATAATTATTTAATTAAATGCTGCTCGCAGCACATGATCGCCATTCGGTCCGTTACTATTTATCATGCGTAATATGACATTATCGAGCAACTCTTCTTTGAGCCGTAGACAATCACGCAAATAATCACTCTCACCTAAAAAGGTGGGCCATAAGTTTTTCATAGTTTTAGCATCATAATTTCCTAAAACCGATTCTAAACGTTGTAAGGTAACGCTACCTGGCTCGATATCATTATCAGATCCAGCATATAAAAATAAAATGCGGCTTGCTGCAGGTACAGACAACGGATGACGCACATCCTTGCCACTAATGCCACATACTAATCCATATAAAAATGACGGTCGCTGATAATCAAATAATGAATGCAACGTAATTTGCACATATTCAGCGCCACCACGATCCTCTGATAAACGAATAAATAATTTATCGCCGAGCGCCTCTGACTGTCCATGGTAACTATAATGTAATCGACCAGCATCGCGCACTTGCATGGTTGCCTTATTACCTGCTAAGTGAATTAAACTGCGCTGAATCGCTCCATCATTTAAAAATGAACACGAATAGGTTAACCACCAGCCGTCATGAAATCCTTGGTCGGTGCGATAGCGACCATATTCAACGGCTAATTGTTCACGTTGATCGCGCGCTTGATGTGCCTGCTCTTCGCTACTGACTAAACGATCACGAATTTCTTCTGGTGTTTGCTCTAACAATGCCAGATCAATAAATTGGCGACGTGTGTCTGGATCTAATTTAAGCGCATCCGCCCAACGGGTTAATTGACGCGCATTTGGTTGCCGAGTTCCCGTACGCATGCGTGACAACGTTGAGGGATTGAGCTGCATGCGCTTGGCAAAATCAGCCATCGTCATGCCCTGACGACGCACTAAGAGCGCAAGAAAATCACCAAACGACATCCCATCGAGCATGTTTGAAACCTTACATCGATTGCCGTTATTTGGCAATATGTTTTCGTTAGAGTTAACAATAAATACGCTAACGTATAAAATAAATTGGTTTTACCACTTTAAAACGCGGTTTTGCTCGACCGGTCTGGCAATTAATTGCCAAATTTGTCCATGTTGTGACGCAACGGAACTGTAGTCGTTGTAGTGTCGGAACGTCCTAGGGCCTAAACTTCCTGTAACAGGGGAGGTCGCCATGGATAATTACGAGCCCAAAGACGTGGAAAAGAAAGATCCGCGCATCAGTACGACGCGCATTATCTGTGTGCGCCCAAAAAAGAAGGTTCCTGGCTTTATCTCTTGGCCTGCCACGTCGAGTTTATTGTTTTTACTCAGTGCTTTATGTTTGTTATTTGGAGCCTGGACCGTTTTTGCAAGTTTGGCAGATGAAGAATTACAAATCCTTGAACGCTTCGCCATGGTCGGCGCTGTCCACGGTTATGAATTAGCATTAGTTGCGGTGGCTATCCTATTATGCCGCTTTCAAAAATATAATCCGGATGCCATTGGTCCGGTTTTATTAGGCGCTTCTTTTTGCATCGGCTCTGCTGTGACGTTGGATTTAGTTTCTATCGATAAACCGTGGCTGACGCTCACATGTGGCCTCTGTGGAGTTATTTTTACGGTAGTAAAAGGACGTGCGCTTACCTGGATTACTACTGATCGCAGCACATTGCTGTGGAGTTTACCGGTCGCTGGTTTAGTGCTAATGAATTTATTATGGCCAGGCATTATGGGTATTCAGCGCGATGTCGCTGAAAGTGGTCTCTATACCCAATGGTGGTATATTCCGGCCTGGGCGACGATGTTAGCCTGTGCACTTTTTATTGTTATTGGCGTTGTTCGCACCAGTGATTTTTCCAGTGATAAAATGCGCCCCTTTTTACGCCGTGATGCCTTACGGTGGACGGTTGGGTTAGTCTTGGTTACCTGTTCGGTGCTACATTTAGTCGTACTTGGTTATTTACATAATTTAGATGTCACCACTGGTGAGTTTATTCCATTTTTAGCTGTGCTAGCAATTGGTGCGGTAGATTTACGACATCGTGCCATGGGTTCAGCTCCCCTACTCGATACAACATTTTTATTATTGCCCCTCATTGCTGCCTTCGGTGCCGTATTAGGCGATGACACCGGTATTTTATCAAATCCACGCGGTGATGGTTCGTTATTTAATCCCGCTGTCGTTAGTGGACTGTACGCACTGGCCTTATTTACCATGTGGTATCGTAATGGGTATCGCACCTACGCACCACTAGCAGCGCTCGCTTTAGTCACCACTGTTTTAATTTGGCACGTTGAGCCGTCGCTTGGTGATTTTAATTGGGAAGCAACCGCGGCACTCATTAGTATGCTATTAATTGGAATAGGATTTTATCGCCAAGCACCACGCTTATTAGCGCTTGCCTCCTATGCTGTAGCAGCAACCGCCTACTCATTCCAGCCTGACAATGCGTGGTTAACTGCCTATGCCATTAATCCTGTACTCTTTTGGCTATTTTTAGGAAATATTTTTGCATTATTTATTATGGCATGGCATCCCGCGGCTTTCTCTCGCTGGGCCATTCGTGGGACTGTCGCTGTTACAACCATATCCTTATTAATTATCTGTAGGTACGTAACTGATCAATTTTCTATTCCCGCATTGGCGATGTTTCTTATTATTATGTCG
>JAHEDF010000111.1 GCA_024641365.1 Planctomycetota bacterium
CTTTAATGGTATCGCCTAAGGTGGTTGGTTCGGTCGGTGCTTCGACCGTTACTTCAAATTCTGGTTTCTTATATTCTTCGACGCGGAAATTTAAGCGACCAAGTGTATATTTATTACGTTTTTTTCCAGTTTCTGGATGAACAAAATTTTTCGCATAGACCCATACCCGATAGCGGCCCAACAACGCATCGTCGTCTAGATCTATTCTATTTTGAAAATTACCAAATGTATCTGCTTTAAATTCTTTTTCGAGTATGGTCTTGCCAGTGGGATCACTAATTGACATGAAAAAGTTATGACCGGCATAACTAGAAATATCATCAAGATCATAGCGCGCTTGACGGACCCATGCATGTAAATGCACCTTTTGGCCTGGTCTGTAAACGGGACGATCTGAAACGATGTAGGCGGATGTTTGTTGGCGTGAAGTATCGCGATATGGTCTGACATACATGCTCGCAAAACCATAAACGGCAAAACGTCCTTGGTCGGTTTTGGCGGTAATTAAATAGGAATGATCAGTCGGCGCGAGACTGGCATCCGGCACCACTACTCCTTGCGCATCACCATTTTCTGCAAAATTAACGGTGCGCACATGATATTTTTTCTCAGTGCGATTGTAATATTGATCATAGCCAAAAAATTCTAGTTGGGCTCCTGGCACAGGTGCACCAGTAATGGCATCTGCAATGTAATAGAGATGATTATTGTGAATGCGCTTATCAACGATGATCGTATCCGTGATCCATACCAAAATGCGACTGGTATTGCCGTTTGCTACGGTCGCTTTTACTAAATAAAGACCTGCTTCTTTGAGTGGCGCCGTTAATTCTATACGACGATCCCAATGGTCATCAGCCGGAGTCAGCTTCTGATCCCAGGTGGCAGCTTGTTCGCCTAGGTACTTCGCTTCGTCTTTATAAACTAATCGATGTCCAATATAATCAAAATTTACTTGATCACTGTCGAAATCCTTGGGGTCTGATTTCAAATAGGCTTTTATGTCTGCGATAAACGGTTCGATTTTTACTTTATGGGCAGTGAGGCTCACGTCACTCGCATTACGAAATGAAAATCCAAGCGACACTTGTTTGCCGACAATGTGCATGCCTGTGTTTTCGAGTCGGCACCAATTATTGACCAGCTGCGACAAGCGGTCTTGTTTCCAATTATTTTCCCCCGGACCAAACCAGTCTATACTTTTTTTCCATTCTTGCGCGGCACGTTCACGTTGCAGACGATTTTCATAAATTGAGGCTAGGTGATTTTGTGCTTTTTCCTCTGGTGTTGGATAGGAATTGGTCGTTAGAGAAACGGGGCTAAAACCTGGGCCTGACCATAACAGTTTCAAGGCTTCATCGCCAGTTTTCTCAAACATCGAAACGACAATGGGGATGAGGCCTTTTTTCAAAGTAATGGTCGCGCTTTTTTCATTCCCCAATCCATGCAAGCCATCTTGGTTAATAATAACCTCTTTCCCAATGGTCAGCATTGATCCATCATCTGAATCCAAGAAAAAAGTATATTTACCATCTTCTGGTACCGACAACATACCTTCAAAAGTTAGTGCAAAATAGTTCTTGCGCTCAGCAACGGAAATATCGCACAAACCTTTTGGTAACGTTCCTGTTTTACTTGGTTTCAACGTGGAAAAATCTGGTAAGGTATTCCAGTCGCCTTCGTAATATTTATAAGTCAATTCACTAATGGGCGACTCGTGTTCAACCTTGCCCTTTCCTGCAATAGCACGAAATATTTTAATGTAATTAAATTCATCTACTGCAGGAAAGCGCTGGACACCAGTTGCCAGCTTTGCCAATACTTCATCATCTTTCAGTGTATGAACGGAGTATATGCCGCTTTCTGGTTTTCCATCCTCGTCGTATTCACGCAGTGAACCAAGTGTCTGTACACCAAATTGCTCATGGAGATATTCTACCCACATTAAATCACATTGTTTTTTGCAGGACGGATCAACTTCGGATGCTTTGTGCAATAACCAACGCCAACGTTCACCGTCATTTTTCGCTTCATTCCAATTTTTCGGCAAGTGGTAATAAATCGGTTTATTATTTTCATCGACAGGAGCATATGCATTACGGCCATATGCATGCGGAGCATCGTGATCAGGCAACGTATTTATATCGGTTAATGCCTGTAATAGTGTGCTGTTATACTGCCCACGAATAAAGTTGGCAAACTCACGATAAAATGCCCCCACTTGTTTAACGTCATCTGCTGCGCCAATTACGGCCTGCGCCTGCTGCATTAATTGTAAGGCACGGATGCGATCACGCTGGATGGCACTTACCCATCGACCGCCTTGACGATGATACCCACGCTTAAATTCCCCATCAATTATATACCCCTCATGTTCAAAGTTAAAATATCCGCGCGCAACATGACGTAGCACTTGCCAATCGGCGGCATGACTACCCACAATTTTTTCTGCTAGTGCATCCCAACGATCGGAACGCTCTAAATAATAGAGGCAATTTATTACCTCACTGACATCTTGGCCTGCTTCCAATCCCCCATTAGCCGGATCGACCACCAGCTTTTGATAAATCTCAAAGGCTTCTTTATGATTGCCCTTTTGCATCAACGCTTTGGCTAACATGCGCTCCGTGGGTATGCCTTCAGCACCGACAGCCATTTGAAACAATGAACTAAGGAAAAGTCCTAAGAAACTGACAATTAATACGTTACGCATTTTTACATCCTTGATGCCTGCGGTTTTTAATGGCGATATCACCATCGGGTTCTGGTTTCGACACTGGCACTACGGATGACGTCCATTTTTCTTAGTGAGTTAACTGTTGTATGGTCAAATTGATTCAGGTGGTTCACACGAACACCTATAATCACCAGCTGTGAAAAAATAACGGTGTCACAATGCTATTCGGCTAATAATCGCGTTTTCCCCTGGAAAATACGTTTAATCGAAGACGGATTAACCGCAGAGAGCACAGAGAACCGAAGAGAAAAACTGCGCTTTTTTTCAATAGCCACAAGATTTCCACCTTAGTATTTCTCCGATTCTCCGGTCCTCCATGTAAGTGGCTTATTATTTAGGATATAGTGAGCTGGAATTGGCATCATCAAAATCTTGATTCAAATCGCCAGTTACGTGAGCGACGTGGCAAAATTATTGTAAGCAAAAAGGCATTTGCTAACCGTTCATTTTAAAAGATGCCTCTATTTTTCGCCATCCAAATAACGACGCAGTAAAATAGCGGCTGATTTTGCATCTATTTGCCCTTTTGTCGCTGGCCATTTTCCTTCTTCTTTAAGCGCTTCCTCTGCTTCACTTGATGAATAGCGCTCATCCACTTTATGGACGGTCAATGGACATACTGCAGCTAATTTTTCAATAAAATCATTCACCCATTTTACGTTACCGCCTTTGGAACCATTCGCATTCAGCGGTAAGCCAATCACGAGTGCTTCAACCCCTTCGCGCTTAGCTAATTCTGCAATAATTTGCGCTGCTTTTTCATCCGTCTCACGCGGAATAAAACCCAACGGGCGCGTGCTAATGCCTAATTCATCACACGTCGCAATGCCAATTCGCACACGTCCATAATCGATTCCCAGCAATCGTTGCGGTGTGCGTGGCATGGTTACTTATCGCATAACAATTCATTGGAACAACTGGGATATTTTTGCGTACAGTGCATAAGATTGGAAGATTTCGATGCGAGTCCGGAAGTCCGGAAGTCTCGCGTGATCGAAATGTAATGACCTACGGATAATTATTTGTTAGCTGCAAAAAGGTGTTCGCTATCGCTCAAGATTTTTGTCGCACATTTAAACCCAGGCGCACAGCGCCACCTTTCTGCAGCCGCACAATAAATTCCCCCTCGGAATTCAATTAATGATAATGCAGGACTTCCGGACTTCCGGACTTCCGGACTTCCGGACTTCCGGACTAAATAAGTGGACTTCCGGACTAAATAAGTGGACTTCCGGACTCTCGGACTTTTGTTATACTGCCCCTCGCCGCCAGACGATCGCGTTTACCTTCGGGTACCGAGGAAAGTCCGGGCTCCGCAGAGCAGGGTGACTGGTAAATCCAGCCGTCTCCAGTCACAAGGGGATAGGGACAGTACAACAGAAAGCGAACCGCCAACGATGGGCAACCAACGTTGGTAAGGGTGAAAAGGTGGGGTAAGAGCCCACCGCTCTCTCCGCGAGGCGAGAGGCATTGCAAACCCCACCCGGAGCAAGCCCAGACCGTGATGAGGTGCTGCTCGCACCAATTGAGTCACAAGTGGGCGCATGAGGTCCGATGGCAACATCGGAATTGAGAGAAATGGTCGTCCGCGACAGAACCCGGCTTATCGGCGGCCTTTGTGCACATCATAATCCCCAGCCGCAAGGCTGGGGATTATGGTTTTAACAGATTTCCAACTCATGAAGTGCGACCTAAGTGTGCTCCATTTGTTACACAGCGGTTACACAAAAATAACGAATATGCCTTATCGTCAGCGAGTCGACTACCTTGAGCAGAGGAGAAAACTTGTGAATCACCAAACACCTTTGGCAAAAAATAAAATGCATCACATGAGAAAATTCGTCTTACTACCTGGAATACTGCTGTTGAATCACATCCTTTTATCGACATTACATGCCGAAGAAAATTTTTCTTTACCAGGACTACAAGAACTCACTCCATCAAAAAAAGGTGACTATTCTGAACTACCCAATGAACTGCCACAAATATGTGAGGCATCAGCTCATTTCATTGCCACAAAAAAACCAAGCACACAGTTTACTCGAATAACCACGGATCTAGCATGGAGTGCATTTACCCAGGAGCATGTAGGTAAATCAATTTCAAAAAAAGAGTGGGATTCTGAATGTAAGGTTAGTTTAAAGGTGGATTTTACCAAACAACAAGTCTTAGTCTTTTTTGCCGACCCCAAACAAAGCGCACAAGGTTTTTCAGATATTGAAATTTACGAATTTAATGGGGCTCTAAAAGCTTTTGTTTTTCACTACGAAGGATCCGGTCATTTAAATTTACTGCCAAAGAATACTGTTGCTCTTGGCACATACTATGTTGCAGTAATGCCTAAACATAATTACTTAGTTGCACCCGAGTTTCATTTTGCGGCACAATCATGGGGCAGAGAGTGCAGCGATTTTTATCCGCCATTTAAAATTACTTTACTGAATGATTACCCTGCCGAACTGCAATTTAAAAAGACTAATAATGGAAGTGCCAACACCCATTCAGATCCAACCCTCCCACAAAGTAATGGGTGAATTAATATTCCTCATGATTCAATAAGACCTTAATGAGGTCAAAGCTTTTAATTAATTTCAACAAGAGAAACGAAGGTACGGAGGAAAAATTGCAAGAAAACTGTACTGTTATCTCTATTGCTGTCCTCCGTTTCTCTGTTTCTCCTGTTCAAGCCTTTCCGATTATCAAAAATAGATCCGGCATTGGCATGAATGCATCTACGCAGCATAAATCGGCATAAATTAAATAATCGGTGAGATTAAATTGTTTTAGCAGACTGCGGTGTATTACCCGATGCGGTGGCTGAACCAGCGGCACGTCGTTCAATACTGCCTGTCCCTATTTCATCAGCTAAGCGGCGACGTTGATCTTGTGATAGTGAAGCGCGGAATGCTTCCCAGTCGACCACTTGTCCTTTTTCGAGTGCATTTTTCGCCAATTTAATAGTCGGATCATCCCCGCCTAATTCCATTAATTGATAGAGAGCTCGTTTCGCCTCGGGGATACGTTGTTCCACCTGCAATAAACACACCGCGTGACGATAATAGCGACCCGCTTGGCGCGGATCTTCGACAGCTGAAAAGAGATCTGCTAATTGTAAAACTAAATCAGCATTGCGTGGATTACTGGCGACTAAGCGCTGCAGTAATTCTAAAGCTTTTTCAAACTCCGCGTATTCTAATAAATGTTCCAATAATTCACGTCCACTCGCCAAAGCACCGGCGGAATCGCCACTGCGGCGCAATAATTCAATTAATTCAGCCCGTGCTTCAAATCCTGGCGCTGCCGCAACTGAAATTCGGCGCCGAGCAAATTCTAATGCCAGTCCTTGATTATTGGTTCTTACCGCACAACGCACCACATCACGTAAGAACCGTTCGGTGTCATCATCGTCTAAGGCTTTTGCAACTTCGGCTAATTGTATGCGCACCAATAAATCATCCGGGCGCTGGCGACGCAATTGCATTAATAACGTGCGCGCGACATCTAATTGATTGGAACCTAACGCTAAATGTGAACCAGTTTCCAAAGCCGTAATTGCTGCTGGCAAATCACCTTCACGACTCGCAACCTGTGCCTGGCGCACACGCAGCGCTAAATAAGTCGGAGCGGCCTCTAATCCGGCATTAATTAATGCACGTGCATCTTTTAATGCACCCAAACTAATTGCCGCATCCGCTGCAGCGACCCAGGCGGCGCCTGCCGCAGAATTTTGTCCTAACCGACCATGCGCCTTTGCTAATTGAGTGAGCACATCTATTTGATTACCACCTAATTCAACAATGCGTTCTAAAGTCGCCGCTAAAGCAATGTCATTTCCTTCACGTTCTTGTGCCGCAGCAATGTGCCGTAATTGTTGAGTAGCACCGTCACGGTCACGGCGTCGTTCGTACGCTTTAGCCAGCCAATTATGAGCTGCTGTTTCGCCAGGTGCTAATCGTGCCAATAATTCATACACCGCCACCAAGGCGTCTTCATAAGTCGTCGAACTGGCTTCATCTTGATTTTTGAGGTTGGTTTTGAGCACATCAATGGCGTCATCTGTGCGGCCTAATTCGGCCAATAATTCAGCACATTCACGTGCGTATTCACAACGCTCAGGAACAATTGCTAATAGTTGTCGCCAAGCATTAACGGCATCTTCATTACGACCACTAAATTGTGCGGCGTGCGCAGCTAATTCTAATTGTAAGGCCGCTTGCTCCTGATCGCCTTCTGATGCTGCCAATCGCGCCAATGACATCGCTGAACCAACCGCATCGGCACCTAATTCTTGTGCTTGGCGAATTGCTTTTGCCGCTTGGTCTAAATCGCCGCGCTCTTCATATAAATTTGCTAAATCAGTTAATATACCAACCGCATCTTCTTTTTCATCGAGCTGAATATAAATTGCTAATAAATGTGTTAGTGGTGCTTCTCTATTAGAGCCTAATCGCAAAGCATTACGCAAAGCTACGACTGCGCTACTCGTATCAGTTAATTGAATACCTGCGGTTAAATAACTTTCTGCCGCCGAATCATTTTCATTAAAACGCTCAGCCATTTCACCCATGTGTAAATGAATGCGTGCACTGTCGACACCTAAAGCGAGTGCACGTTTATATAATCCATAGGCTTCACGATGGCGACCATGCGCATGCGCTGCGTCGGCGTGCACTACTAATTCGCTACCCGTAGCCGGTCGCACTAAACCAATGCGACGTAAATGTGCGATTGCAGTTGTTGCGCGGAATGGCGCTAATAATGATCGTTCAAATAAACTTTGCGCGATCATGCCTTCGCGCCAACCTTGTAATATACGAATGGCGTCAGTTGGTAAATCACCAGGTACTTCGCGCGTGGTATCTAAAACTAGTACGTCCCATTGATCAGGAACAAATTGTGCGACGGCTTTTAATTCATCTTGGCGACGCAATGCCTCTAACAACAACGATCCGGTATTAATCGACATACCGATACTGGCTTGTAACTCTCCCCATGCATCGCTGGGTAATTCTGGACTGAAATTTACTTTAACAGTAGCCCAACCAATAACTTCACTAAATGCTTCTTCGACGTAACAATCAAGCGCATCTAATAAACCATCATTATTTGATAATTTACGAGAGAGCACCGTTTGCGCGAGATGTTCAGGACGGAAATTTTTTCCTAACGTTGCTAAACACGCCGATAATTGATCCGGCGTCATGACTTCCGACCACACTAACGATTTGGCAAAGGTCGAACCCGAAACCCCCGTCAACCCGATCAAATTACCCGCATTAAAACGGAGAAAACGTTCTTCTTTTCCCATGCGCACGGTCATGACCCCATCACGCCGTTGGCTAGTGATGTTTTGAATCAAATTAGGCAAATCGATTAGATTTGAGGAGTTCTGCCGATCATAACGCGATGTCATAGATAGCTTGTAACCGAACTCATTTCTAAGACTACGCCCGAGGCTGCCATGCTTGAGTGGTGTATTATTAGCCGCAATGGCGTGCTACTGCAGAAATTCGGCTAGGGGGCAAGGGGACAAAGTCCCCAACGGACCCGAATGGTGCTCGAAAACACGAGCCGAATGGCGAGCGGACGCCGAGTGGTGGTGGGCGGGCAAAATGTCGCGAAGCGACGCCTGCCCATTATTTTGCGCCCAAGCGCAAAATAAAACCACGACAAAGTCCGGGGGAGCACGAGGGCAAAGCCCTCGAAACAACTAGTTAATCCCGACGACCTCACACCGACCCCGTAGCCCACATAAAATATCATACGGTATCGTCCCGGCCAATACTGCCAACTCGTTGACCGTTATGGTTTCATTCCCCTGCTTACCCAACAACACCACCGCCTCACCTGGGACCGGTGGATGCGGAACATCAGTGAGGTCCACAATACAGTAGTCCATAGTGACCCGGCCCAGTATGGGGCAGCGTTGTCCCTGCACCAAGACTGCACCCCGATTGGATAAGGTTATGGGCAGGCCATCTGCATAGCCAACCGGAACCACACCAATTAAACTATCGCGGTCCAAGGTGTAAGTGCGATTATAACTAATTGAGTGTCCTTTTGGTAAGCGCTTAGTTAAACTTAAACTACTCACCCACCGCAACACTAATTCGACACCTGGATCTTGGCAGCCGTCCGGCACAACACCGGTAAATAATAATCCAACACGTACTGCCTGGGTTGGTCCTACTGGTCGTAATAATAATCCTTCGGAATTGGCATAATGAATCCAGCAATCTGGTGGCAATGTCGGAAGCGAAGTTAATAATTCTTGAAATATTTTTTCTTGCTGTTCAGAAAATAAACTGTCATCGGCTTGCGGATAATGCGTACCAATGCCTACTAAGCGTAATGCAGGCGATGACAAGACTCGCTCAACCATGCGCTTTGCTTCATCAGGACTTGCTCCTAAACGCCCCATGCCCGTGTCCACCATAACATGGACAGGCATTGGTCGTGATGGATTTGCTAAATGTGCATATTCATGCACTTCATCAACGCTCGAACAGCACACTTCATAATGACTAAACACCACCGCGCGACGTTCTTCTGGTAAGGGCGAACCTAATAAAATAACGCGCGCATCTGGTACAATGCGACGAATGCGGTCGCCCTCCACCATAGCGGCAACCGCCATTGCCGCCACGCCGCCATCATAAAACAAACGCGCACAGCGTTCTAAACCAATGCCATAAGCATCAGCTTTTACCACCGCAATAACATCACGTCCTGCTGCAGCTGCGCGAATGGCAGCAACATTTTTTCGAATCGCTGAGTAACTTATTTCGACACGATTACGCCAAGTCATAAATTCTTAATGTGGTGGAGTTGATTGATGCGCAAGCGTCGCCTTGTGCGCTGCTTGTCGTTGTAATTCAGGTGCGCTTAATTGGTGATAGGCTGGTAAAACGTGTTCCCAATTAATTGACGGTGCCTGTGGTGCTAAGCGTGCCACACCGCGAGCGGTTAATGCGACTTCACTACCACAATTAATTGTTGGACACCATGTCGTGGCCAATTGTGGTTTTCCAGTTAATGCCGGTCCAATTGCTGTCGCCTGTGCCGTCAGTGGATGTAACAATGGTTGATTGCTATCTAAACAAGCCGCCGTTGCTTGGAGTGTTTCTACCACACATGACGGGCCTGAACAATTAGTGACACGGAATAATCCATGAAAAGTCGTGTCACGTTTCAGTGGCATCAACACCCACCACAAACCATCACCGGCTTCAGCCGCTCGCGCTTGTAAAGAATCGACTG
>JAHEDF010000575.1 GCA_024641365.1 Planctomycetota bacterium
AATATCTTACTTTAAGAACTTTTCTTAATCTCATTCGTAAGCTCGCCGTAAAAGCTGAAAACCCCAGATTGTCGCTGCTTGAGCAAATGATGGTCTACGACAGCGTCGTGTTACGAAGACGCCCCCACGGTAACTGGCCAGCTGGAAATTTTGCCAGAAAGCAGATTGCGCTCGCTGTGCTTAACGCCTTCAATCCGCAATGGCCCATGAACTCCGCACAATGGGACGATCAGAAATCACACCTCGAATTGTCGGGTAAAGCGCTGACGACACTCGCTAATACACGAGCGAAAAATCGCCCGCGCGTCATCTCGCTATTACAAACGTTGAATTTGAAATCCCTCACCTTGCGTGATACTGGCGTGGAAGACCTCGGTCAGGTGTCCAGCTTGGGCCTGTGGCAGCTCGAACTGATTAACACCACCCCAACATCCTTTGCACCACTGCGCGACATGACATCACTGCAAATATTAAAAGTTGATACGCCTGAACTCAAAGTATTAGCACAAAACCAATTGGGCACGGAAATTCAGATTGAATTAGTTGAGGCGCAAGCACAGCAAAACGTCGAAGTGAGCAATCAGGAATTGGATAGATAATCGGCAACTCATGCCAGTTTCGGCATTAAATTGGTCTCAATGCAGACTTTTGAAAACATCTGCCTATGATGTGGGCTTAATATTGATCACACTGGTCAGATTGAACGCTCAATCGCCACGTGTAGAGAAACCATTGTTCCTAAACGTATATAAGGCATGGTTAGTTCTTTTCACACCGCATATGGAATTCAAAATATGCTACGTTTGAATCATCAATACGCTGCGAAATTACTTACCCATAACTTGCGCACGGTAGGTTGTTTATGCCTTCTCCTAACGACAGTACTTAGTTTGACCGCTTCGGAATCTGCGACCGTTGATTTTAGCACCTCGGTCAAGCCAATTTTAAAGCAGCACTGCTTCAGCTGCCATGGTCCGGATAAGCAAAAAGGGAAACTGCGTCTCGACACTGCTAATCCAGATATGATTAACGGCATAGATGGTGAAACGTGGCATGACGTTATGTACCATATTCAACGTGGCGAAATGCCGCCAGAGGATGAGCCGCAGCTTTCAAGCGCAGAACGAACAACGATAATTAGCTGGTTGCAATCGTCGATAAATAAAGCGGCACAACAACGGATGGCGGCACACCAAACGCTGCGAAGACTCACGCGTGAAGAATATAATAATACCATGCGTGATCTCATCGGCATAGATTTGGATTACGCCGGCTCCTTACCGTCGGAGCCGATATCACCAGACGGGTTTACGAATAACGGCAGCTCACTGGGTTTTTCGCCCATGCATCTGGAATACCTTTTAGCAACTGCGCGCATGGCGTTGAGCAAGGCAATCGTCGATGGACCTCAGCCAGAGGTCAGTAATTCCAAAGCGACAAAAAATAAATTTAAACCAGAATTATCAAAAGGCGATCCAACTAGTGCCGAATTAATTTTTTCCAGTTCTGGGTTCCGATCTATTGTCGGAAAATATCTGCGTGAAGGTGACTTTCGCATCACAGCAAAAGTAGACGTGGTAGTGCCACCGGGCGCACAAGGCGCGCGTATTCAAGCAATGTTGGGATATCAAGCTGGTCAGAGCTATCCATCCAAAACCCTAAGAGAATTTGATGTTGGCGAGTCTGGCGTACATGAGCTGACGTGGACTGGGCGCATGGAGCTGATTCCGTTACCCGAAACGAGTGCTAAGAATAAAAATTTAGTGCTCCATATTCTTCATCTACCAGACGATGGCTCTGAGCTTGTTTTTCAAACAGTCGGTGGTGGAAAAACGAGAATTAATAGTGGAAAAATCAGCCACCCGCGGGACCCCAAAAAATTTGCGCACTTTACGGTCCAGGAAGTGATCTTTACCTCACCAGACATAACGGCCTGGCCGCCGCCGTCGCATCGTCGCATTATGTTTGAACGCCCCAGTCAGATGACCGACGATCAGTATGTGCACGCTGTTATTAAACGATTTACCGAACGCGCATTTCGTCGCCCTGTCACTGATAGTGATCTCGCACCGTATCTCGATTTTTATAAAGAAGCATTTAATGAGACAAAGTCCGGCATCGTTGCCATGCGAGAGACGTTGGCCATGGCGTTAGTGTCGCCGGATTTTCTTTACTTGCTGCAGCCTAACGCAGATCAAAACAAACCTCGCCAACTAACCAGTACTGAAATCGCAAGCCGATTAAGTTATTTTTTATGGGGCACGATGCCAGATGCGGCTTTAGCGGCCGCTGCACAGAGCAACAAACTAGCAAATGCGGATGACCTGATGAGTCAGGCAAGACGATTACTGCAAAATGAAAAATCCAAGTTTTTCGCATCTACGTTTGTTGATCAATGGCTCGGCTTGGGGACCATTGATAACATAGCAATTGCGCCTGAATATTACCCTGATTTTAATGACGAATTAAAACCGTTCATGCGTGAGGAAACGCGGCTTTTATTTACGGATACACTAAACAGTAATCTGAGCGCCTTTAATTTATTAACTGCAAATTATTCTTTTTTAAATGAACCGCTCGCTAAGCATTATGGCATTGCTGGTCCGAAGGGTGCGGGATTTCAACGCGTAGAGTTCAAGCCAGCAGACAAGCGTGGCGGACTATTAACCCAAGCGAGTATTCTCTTAACTGGTTCGACTGGTG
>JAHEDF010000112.1 GCA_024641365.1 Planctomycetota bacterium
CAGGTATTGCGCCTTGATGATAAAGCGATGATAAAGGAACTAGAAATAACGACGGCTGATTTACCAAATTTCCATGTTGAAGCGGTGACCATAGTAAATGGACAGGTATTTACGCAAACGCGTAATATTGTTGTGCCACCAGAAAAGCGAATTTTACAAGTAGATATTAAACCATCTGCGGACACCTATAAACCAGGTACCCCAGGAAAGGTGAAAATAAAACTGACCGACAGCAACGGGAAGCCATTTAAAGCCCAGGCCGTGGTCAGCATTTTTGATAAATCAGTTGAATATATAGCAAGCGATCGCCCAGAAAACATTAAGGCATTTTTTTGGAAGTGGCAGCGTAGCCACAGCGCCTTTGACGAAAATAATATGCAACGTTGGTTTGATCAACTGCTCAAGAAAGATGAAAAATCTATGATCCCAATTGGTGTTTTCTATGGTGATGAAGAATTTGAAGGGGGTATGCGTTATGCAAGTTATAGATTTAGTGCAGGAGGACGCGGTGGATTTTCATTATTTGCCAATGATGCCGGACTGGTGCCGGCTGGTGCTGACGTAACTAGTGCACCGCAAATGGGAGCTTTGGCAGAAATGAAAAGCGATAAGTCAGATGCAAAACCAGGACGAGTTCTTGCGAAATCAGCTGATGCTGAGGCATTTTTTTCAGGAAATCAAAATCAAGGTGGTGGCGGTGCTCCACTGGTTGAAGCCAGCGTGCGCAAAGAATTTGCAGACACGGCATTCTGGACGACCGATATAATAACAGATGAAAATGGTGAAGCGGAAATTGAACTGACCATGCCAGAAAATTTAACCACGTGGAAAGTGCAAGTGTGGGCGCTGGGGCATGGCACTGTGGTGGGCGAAGGCAGTGCTGAAGTTATCACTAGTAAAGATTTATTAATCCGCTTGCAGGCACCGCGCTTTTTCGTTGAGAAGGACAAGGTTTTATTAAGCGCAAATGTCCATAACTATTTAAATGGAAAACGTGATGTGAAAGTATCGCTTGAAATGGATGGCGATAATTTACAGGTCATGGATAGCGACAAACAAGCGCAAACCATAACACTTGGCGCGAAAGAAGATCGCCGCGTTGATTGGTGGGTTACGGTGGCAAAAGAAGGAACGGCCACCATTCGCATGAAGGCACAGACCACGGATGATGCCGATGCCATGCAAATGGAATTCCCAGTATATGTGCACGGCGCATTGCGAACAGAATCATGGAGCGGTGTATTAAAACCAAGCGACACGAAAACAGAAATTACGCTGACAGTTCCAGAGGAACGTCGCCCAGACCAATCACTGCTCGAGATTCGTTATTCGCCAAGCATTGCCCTGGCCATGGTAGATGCCTTACCGTATTTGGCCACGTATCATCATAAAAATTGTGAAAGCACTTTGCATAGATTCATGCCAGCGGTGGTAACACAAAAACTATTACAAGATATGCAAATTAATTTAGATGCGGTGCGTAAGAAAATTAATAATCTTAATCCGCAAGAAATTGGCGACGAAAAGAATCGCGTAAAACAATGGGATAAGTATAAACAAAATCCTATTTTTGATAACGATCACATCACTAAACTGGTTAAACAAGGTCTTGCTGATTTAGCTGGTATGCAAAATGGCGATGGTGGATTTAGTTGGTTGCCAGGTCAAAACAGATCTGATGCCCATACCACTGCTTTAGTGGTGCATGGGCTTAAACTCGCACAAGACAATGGTTTGGCCTTAGTGCCTGATCTGCTTGAAAACGCGGTGAAATGGCTCGAAGCCTATCAAACTGGTGAGTTACAAAAGATCGACAATGCCGCGCATGAAAAGAAACCATTTAAATCGCAAGCCGATAATCTTGATGCTTTTGTCTACTTATCATTAGCAGAAAATGGTAAATTTAATAAAGCTATGTGCGAATACTTATTCCGTGATCGACTGAAACTAGCTCATTACTCACAAGCGCAAATTGGTCTGGCTTTCCATCTACAAAAAGAGAATGAAAAAAGAGATACCGTGATTGGTAATTTGGCTCAATTTCAAATTATTGACCAAGAAAATCAAACCGCCTATCTCGACCTACCGCAAAACCGCTCATGGTGGTATTGGTATGGCAGTGAAATTGAAACGATGGCTATTTATTTACGACTCATGGTTGCAATTGACGCAAAAAGTGACGTTGCCCGCGGTTTAGTAAAATATTTGCTTAATAATCGCAAGCACGCTACGTATTGGAATTCAACACGCGATACCGCATTGTCGCTGGAAGCCATTGTCGCCTATATTAAAGCAACTGGTGAAGATAAAGCTGATATGACTGTAACCATTGCCATTGATGGCGAGCAACGCAAACAAGTGCGCATCACGCCGGAGAATATCTTCACCTTTGACAATGTCTTATCATTGCATGGTGCTGAAGTAAAATCAGGTAAGCATACCATAACGTTTACCCGTGAAGGCGGCGGCCCACTGTATTTCAATGCGTATTTAACGACGTTCTCGTTGGAGGATACGATTAAAAAAGCAGGGCTCGAAATAAAAGTCGAACGACGTTATTACAAACTTGTTTCGGAAGACTATGCAATTACGACTGATGGCTCACGTGGCCAAATACTCTCACAAAAAGTTGCAAAACTCAAACGCGTACCATTAAAAGATGGTGATCCCGTTACGAGTGGTGAACAAGTCGAAGTCGAATTAATCATCGACAGCAAAAATGACTATGAACACATCGTATTCGAAGATTTTAAACCAGCAGGTTTCGAAGCGGTTCAGCTCACGAGTGGCTATACCTGGGCGAATGGGCTGGGTGCTTACATGCAAATGCGCGATAATTTGGTGTCATTCCAAGTGCACCGTTTAAATCGTGGCCGCTATACATTGACCTACAAATTACGTGCAGAAGTCCCTGGTCATTTCAGCGCGTTACCAGCGCAAGGTAATGGCATATACGCCCCAGAATTACGGGCTAATTCGGATGAGATAAAATTGCAGGTGGAAGAAAGAGCTAAGTAGAAATGATATTCAGGGAAAATGTCCTCCACTATTTTGGTTAAAGTAGTGGAGGACAAGTTGTGTGCTATAAATGAGGGCCATAATTTCCCCATGGCTTTGTTCTTCATGATTAGTCAGATCCAATGCCATTCGGCTAATAAGCGCGTTTATTGCTGTAAAATACGTTTAATTGTAGACAGATTAACCGCAGAGAACGCAGAGAGCGCAGAGGATGTTTATAAAAAGATATTGGTTCATGTCATGGCCTTTACCTAGCAATAAACGGTAATTTTAATCGTAGATTTGTTGATGAAAAAACCATCTCTGCGCTCTCTGCGCTCTCTGCGGTTAATTTCCTTTTAGTGAATTTTCAATTTTTCAGGAAATGAAGATATAAACGTGGTTATTAGCCGAGTAGTGTTGAGTCAGATCATTCAGGACGTTGAATTTTGAAATGAAATTACTTATTTCGCTGGTGGACAAGTGGCGTTAATTTTTCGATGAGTGCTTTTTCATCATCAATCCGTTTGTGCAGTGCTATTTTTGTACTTGGACGTGCTTCCGCAGCATGCGTTAATAAACCAATAAAACGTTGGCGTCGGGGCATGTAGGCGGGCGTCGTTAATACGGATTTTTCCATACACGTTATCGCGTCGTCGTAGCGGC
Organism: Planctomycetota bacterium; assembly: GCA_024641365.1. The sequence continues at coordinate 3,664 of JAHEDF010000112.1, forward strand.
CTAATGCGGCATAATCTTGAGCGAGTATTTCTAATAACGTGCCATCCCAGGGATAGGTTTTATGAAAACGTTCTGTGTACAATAAGCGTTGCTCGCCTGGTGGTAACTCAGCAAGCACCTGCATGATCATATCTAAGCGTGCAGGCCATTTTTGTGCGCGTTCAATCAGGGATTGTGCATATTGATAACGAAGTGGGGGCACATCGATATTTGTTAGGAAATTCACAGCACGTACGCTGCGACCACGGTCGACATAGAGTGAAAAAATTATGCTACTCATTAATCCAACTACCAAAACAGTTACAACGGCACGACTTATAGTGCAAACACCCAGCGCATACAAATGACCACCAGCTAAAATGGCAACCATGATAAGCGTGCCCCAAATAGGCGGACTTTGTAAATTAAAATCGAGTAAACAATGCAAAGCAAACGCCGTTAAAGCGAGCTGAAAAACCCACCGTGGTGGTAAAGGTAGTCGTGCGATGCAATAAGTAATTCCCATTGCACATGCAGAAAATACCAAGGGCCATAACCACCACGTTGCCTCGCCACCGCCTGGCCACCACTGTATATTGGTAGCTAACATCCCGATGGCTGAAAATATGGGCAAGAATAAAAACAGTGGCCACGTTGCATGCAGGGTACGTTTTTGATTGTCAGTTAATTGTGATTCGGTTTCAGTAATGATAGGGGGTGACAAACGTTTTCGCGCCACCCACAATAATAATAAAAATAAACAAATCCCAGCAATAATCCCTCCATCAACAATTGCTTCCAAGATATCGTTATGCACATGCTGTGTTGGTTCCGCCTCAAGCGGCATAGCGCGCGCGCTATGCGCGGCAAAACTATTGATGCCATGTCCCATGATGGGCGCTTCTGTAATGAGCGTTGTTGCGCCCTGCCAATAACCAAGTCGGACATGGGCACTGGCCGCGCCAATATCTCGAATTTGTGGCATTACAATACAGAGCAAACCGATTAAACTAAAAGCAATCAGTGGTGCAAAACGCCACCGTCCAGATACATGCCATGTCCACACAATAATTGCCGCACCTATCAATGCGATTGCTGCGCCTTTGCTCGCGGTACCGATACCAATAATTCCGAGCACGAGGAGAAATGCGATAATGACATAATGCGCCGTATGTCGTGTATGTTGTAATAGTCCAATAATTGGTACACCAGCGAGTAATAAAAATGCGGCTAAGGTATTGGCGAGCGTAAAGGTGCCAAAAAGTCCGCCATTTTTTAAACGTTCAGCTAAATCACCATGGCTATTTTCGAGAGCGAGCATCTCCGGATCGCCGTTTGCAAGAGCAGCACTCATCCGTGGCAATACCCACCACCATTGTCCCAGCGCTAAAAGACACTCAATAAAAACGGCACTAACCAGAGCACCAAAAGCAAGGCGTTCACGTCCAGCAATTATTTGCACCAGGTAAGCAGCAAATCCCAAATGCACGATAGCTGATCCCCACATGGCCATGCCGGTGGAAGGAAATGGGGACATAAGTGCAGCAGGTAAAAAAACGATTAACAGCAAAGCCGCAAGAACGCCGCCAATGCCAAATCGCCATGCCGGAAGTTGTCCACGCCATGCATCAATAACTAAAGCAATTAATGCTGCAGCAACTAACAATAACCAAGCGATCGAATCCCAATTACTGGCATCGCCGCTCCAAATAAGTGGTCGTAATGTAACGAGGGCAACTAATAAAATATCATGGTGACGTCCACGCATGATTGATGACGTCGTGAGCGTAGCGGTAGCGTCAGTCATTTCGCGGCCGTGTCGTTTCTAATAAGACCACAACAACCATGATAGCGCCAGCTTGAGCAATAATGACAATAGCGGTTATTAAATCTTCTGTACGTAATAATAACGCACCAACGGCTAACGAAATTTGCACAGCAATGGCTGTAAGTAATCGTCGTTTCGGCGACATACCTAAACGCTGCAAACGATGAGAAATATGATTGCGATCACCACGCATTATTGGTTGTTTGTTGCGAATACGTTTGACGATTACGGATGCGGTATCAAACATGGGAAGCGCGGTAATTAATACGGGTGATAAAATGGCGAGTGGGCTTCCGCTTTCGCCACTTGGCCAAAAGGTAACTGATAGCGTGCCAACACCAATAATGTAACCAAGCGGTAATGAACCAGCATCGCCCATGTACACACGTGCGGGTGGAAAATTCCACCATAGAAAACCAAACAGCCCTGCAATTATCAGGAGATACATACGGGCTGTCACGACGTCATCGGATAATAAAGCGCCACTCACTAATACTAAACAACTCACAATCGCAATGCTGGCACATAAACCGTCATCATGATCTAATAAATTATACGCATTGCTGACTAAAACTAACCACGCCCAGGCAATGCCATAAGACAAAATCGGATATTCTCTAAGCGAATCTAAATTGAGCTCTCCAAAATAAACCACCACGCCAGCAATAACCGCTTGCGAAATTAATTTGGTTAGCGCTGATAAATGACGCATGTCATCATAGAGGCCGATGATAAATAATCCCAGTGCACCACCAGCGATTATTAACCACGGGCGAGGTTGCACATGTGCTTCCATGGTCAAAGGCATATTAACGGCGACGATAACACCGATTGCGATAGCAAGAATAACGGCAATGCCACCACCGTAGGGAACAGCATGCGTTTGTTGCTTATGCGCTTCACTGCCCGGCTTATCTAAAAAACGCAGTCGTTGGGCTAGTCGTATTCCGAGGCGCGTTGCTATCCACGCGCATATGAGACAAATGACGACAGGCACTATGAGTGCGGAGAGCATAGTGAGATGCTCTAATGATTTTCCACAGACGCAAATGGTATACTTTATGGAGTCTGGAAGTCCTTACTTGGAGTCCGGAAGTCCGGAAGTCCGGAAGTCCGGAAGTCCTGGGAATTGTTAATAATAATTATACGGAAGTATTATGTGCGACTGCAAAAAGGTGTTCGCTGTCGCTCACTAAAAAATAATTGATTAGTCTGGCGCGCAGCGCCATCTTTTTTGAAGTCACACAATAATCCTGCGTGTCCCATTAATTATTCAGTAACTCACGACTTCCGGACTTCCGGACTTCCGGACTTCCAGACACGTCGATACAAATTTCCCTCTTTCCCATCGGCTCTTCCTAAAGACGATGCCACGCATGCGCGCACGAATCCTTGCTGTTGGTGATGAATTATTATTAGGACGAACGGTGGATACCAATTCGTCCTACATTGCACGTTGGTTGACCGATCGCGGTTTCCATGTTGATCGCAGTGTCGTGGTTGGTGATCCACAAATTGATATTGAAAAAGCCATGGACGCCGTATGCGGTGGCGCGTCGTTAGTTATTGTCACGGGCGGCTTAGGGCCGACCGATGATGACCGCACCCGTCATGCATTGGCGGCTGTCATGGGCGTCTCATTAATCGAGAGTATAGTAGCATGGAAAAAAATAGTTCAGTATTATAAAAACAATCTCCCCAACACACCGATACCAGAAGTAAATAAAAGACAGGCACAATTACCGCGAGGCGCGAAATTACTTGATAATGATCGGGGTACAGCTCCCGGAATTATAGGCCGCGTGGGAAATTGTCGGGTAGCGTGTTTACCGGGTGTTCCGCATGAAATGTATGCTATGCTGGATCGCTTAGACACATATTTACCAACCTGGTTTGCGCGTCTACAACCACCGTACATTAGCGAAGTTTGGTTTGCCGGCATAGGTGAATCCGCAGCACAGGAACATATTGGGGATTTATTAACAGAAAATAATCCACGGGTTGGAATTACGGTTAGCGAACAGGGGCATATTACGCTGCGAGTAGTTGGGACAGCCATTGAAGTCCAAGAACGTATTGCTGCATTAAAAAAAGTTTTAAAGCCGTGGTTATTACCAGCTGCAGGATTGGCTCCGAGCCTAGTACGTTTGTTGGGACGCCGACGCCAAACGATAACAACGGCAGAAAGCTGCACATGCGGTCATGTGGTAGCAAAATTAGGAGCAGTTCCTGGGGCATCGGCAATTTTGCGCGAATCATTAATTGCCTACCACGAGCAGGTGAAATCACTGCGACTGCATGTGACGCCTGCGTGCATAAAAAAGCATGGCATTGTTAGCGAAGCAGTCGCTGCGGCGATGGCCGTTGGTATGCGTAAACATGCCAAAGCAGATTATGCCATTGCGACCACGGGGGTGGCGGGACCCAGCGGGGGAACTCCTAGCACGCCTGTAGGAACCGTATGTTTTGCCGTAGCGGATGCCCAGGGAGTCGTCACCCGTATGATTCGGGTGCGAGGCGGGCGAGAACGTGTCCAAACCCGCGCCGCTGCGCATGCGTTAGTCCTTGCCTACGAGGTTGCTGCGGGTCGTGTGCGTACAAAATCGACACATCTGACCTGACAACTGCGGCTAAGTCGTGTCATAATATACTTAGTGTCCAAGGGGGGCGCTCCACAAACGTCAGCTACAAGGAGCCGCTGGTACACCTTGTTGTGGATGTTAGCGTGGCTTCTTTACACATTTTCACTCGGTTTTGATTAAGTATGCCTGATTCGTCACTAACAAACACTGCTTTTGGCCCTTTTACGCTGATGGAACTGATAAGTGCAGGTGGTATCGCAGAAGTGTACCGCGCTGAACATAACGATGATCGTAAATCAGTCGCCGTTAAAGTCATGCGCTCCGACATGCAAAAAGACAAGTATCATCGCACGAGCTTTGACGATGAGTACACCATTTTACAACAATTAAAGCATCGCGGACTGCCGAGTGTTCGTCGCCAAGGTGAAATCAAAGGCAGAGCCTGTTTTGCCATGGATTATTTCACCGGCATTCCGTTGCACCAAGTAATTCGTATGGATCAAAAATGGGAACGCGTACGCGCTTATCACGAATTAGTGCAAATTGTTGCATACTTACATAATCAAGGCGTGGTGCATGCGGATTTAAAATTAGAAAATATTATTTTACGCCCAAATGGCACCGTAGCATTGGTAGATTTTGGCAATGCGCGCAAGCAGATAAACAAAAGTTTTTTTGCAAAATTATTTGGCCCAAAGAAAGATCGTGTTTTTGGAACGCCGACTTATTTTGCACCGGAATTATTAAAGGGACAACAACCGACTTTTAGTAGTGACGTATACGCATTAGGCGTTTGTGCTTTTATTATGTTATCAGGCGAACCACCTTTCGAAGCGAATAGCCGCACCGGACGCATTACCGCAAATTTGAAACAGGTTGCACCGCCGATTCGTTCGCGTTGCACTGAATTACCAAGAAAAGCGGCCGATGCGATAGATCGTTGCTTGGATAAAAATCCATCTGAGCGCCCAGCAGATGCAGACAGTCTCTTAGCATTAATAAAAGAATTGGCTAATATTGGAGGCGATACGACACGTATAAACCGGACTAAAGCGCAGGTGTAAAAGGTTTCTTATAGCAATTCCGCCTCAAATATGCCCAAATAGAAGAAACTCACAGGAGACGTAGAGACGCGGAGTTCAGATGAGAAGAAACCTCAACAAGTGTTCACCTCCTCTAATCTCCGCGTCTCCTGTGAATCTCATAGATAGAATTTAATAAAGAATGATTGATTCGAAATGGGCACGATGAGTTGGGTGAAAATTGGAATTAGTGATTAATTGAGACAGAATTGGTATCAGTAATCTTCAGAGTGCATCTGAACAGCCCACGTCATTGATATATTACCAACATCTTTGGCAATATTATAACCCAATTCGTGGGCATTAACTCTCGTTCCCTTTTAACGGGGAAGAAGCAATCGTAGAACTCTGCTCTTTAACATGAATTACTTTTTATAGACATTATGTTTGGGATCGCCTTGAGAGACTAAATAAGCAATTAAATCTTTTAGCTCGTCGGCATTCATGGTACTGATCAAACCCGGTGGCATCATCGATATTTTCGATGGCTGCACCGATTTTACGTCAGATCTTTTTATTTCCGTTAATGAATCTGGGGCAAAGCCGGATTGCATAACTGAAATAATCCCCTTTTCTTCTTGAATAATTCGACCCATGACGACCGACCCGTTTTTCATGGTCAGCTCATGTTGCTCAAATTGATCTGACACCACTAAATTGGGATCCAGAATAGATTCGAGTATCGCTTTATAATCACTGCGCTTGGCAAGATTGGTAAGATCAGGGCCAGTGGGATGACCTTCATCTACGAAATGATGGCAAACGACACACATTCCTGCAGAAAACATTTTCTTGCCAT
>JAHEDF010000113.1 GCA_024641365.1 Planctomycetota bacterium
GCAGATGCCGTATGCGCTTTTGTAAACGATACACTAGATGAGGCGTGTTTAACCATACTCGCAGGTCTGGGTATTCGCATCGTCGCACTGCGCTGCGCCGGTTTTAATAATGTTGATGTGGCAGCGGCAACTCGCTTGGGTATTACTGTTGTGCGTGTACCTGCTTATTCCCCCTATGCGGTCGCAGAACATACCATCGGATTAATTTTATGTCTAAATCGAAAAATTCATCGCGCCTACAATCGCGTACGCGAAGGTAATTTTTCTCTTAATGGTTTAATTGGATTTGATCTGCATGGAAAAACCGTCGGCGTTATTGGCACGGGTCGCATCGGAGCGGTTATGGTGCGTATTTTGCATGGTTTCGGCTGTCGCGTTTTAGCATACGATCCCATACAATCGCCTGAGATAATCGCAGATGGCGCACACTATACGGACTTAAAAACACTCTACCGCGAAAGTGATATTGTTAGCCTCCATTGCCCTTTAACTAAAGACACCCGACACCTTATTAATGCCGACGCACTCGGAGTGATGCGTCCTCATACTATGTTAGTCAACACCAGTCGTGGTGCCTTGGTCGATACCAAAGCCATAATCAATGCATTAAAAGAACAGACATTAGGTGGTTTTGCCTTGGATGTTTACGAAGAGGAAGCCGCGCTCTTTTTTGAAGACCATTCGCTGCGCGTTATTGATGATGACCTCTTTATGCGACTGACCACTTTTCATAATGTACTGATTACCGGACACCAAGCATTTCTCACCAGCGATGCGTTATCTGCTATCGCTTCAACTACGCTTGCCAATATTAATGCTGTAATGACAACGGGCACATGCGATAATAAAATCGTGCTCTAAATTAATCTTAGAACTCATGCAGTAAATAAAAAGCCAGCAGACAGGTATCTGCTGGCTTTTTGATATAGGCACCTATTAAATAACTTATTTAATAGGCGTCAGGGTAAATTCTTTAACAGTGACGCCGCGACTTTCCTTCGTCAAATGAAAGTGCAGAATATTTTTTCCTGACTCAAGCGAAATTTCAATCGGTTTGGTGAAATCCCATTTACCTGTGGTGTAGGGCACTGCAACTTCACTAATATCCTTGCCATCATTAGTAGAAAATTGAAATTGTTGGCCCTTTTGTGCGGTTACCACTTTCGCCGTCAGCGTGTACTTACCAGCACGTGGCGCATTAATTTCGTACTCTGCTTTGAAGCCGCCAAGACAGTGCATTTGCAAGCCGCCTAAGAAACTCTTAGCGGCATTGCTCGGACCAGATTTTTTACTGTGCGCGACTGATGGTACGGTGATGACACCAGAACTCGCAACACTTACTTTTTTATCTTGTTCAGTAACAGCCGCTGATTCATCAGGGTCTTTCCCTTGCGGTTCATTTGCCTCAGCCAATTCCTGACCAAGCGGACCTAAATCAACGGCCTTTGATAAAGTGGCTACTGATTTCGTTTGGTAATTGGCAATATTACTCCAAAAACCACCGGGGATTTTTCTACGCTCATTAAATGCCTGTTCACCAAGGGTACTGCTGACCCACTGAGCGCGTAACACCTGCAGGTATTCTTTAGGCAGCATGCGCGCTTGTGATTCGAGTAAGAAATCAGAGCCACTGCGCGGTGCTTCGTCTTTATCCCACCAACTATGTTGGAACCCAGCTCCAAGATTAACCACCCAGCCTTTCGGTGTCCAATGACTCAAAGCAGCATGTTTATGTTGCGTCACGCCCCAAGTCGGAATGCCAAAGCTTTGTAGAATAAAGCGTCCGAAAAATGCTCGGCGTCCACAAATGCCACCATTCAACGCAATATTTTGATATTTATGTAATGAGTCTAAATCATATTTTACATTTTGTGATCCGTAAGGCACTTCCGTTTTAACTGCAGCTGAATAGCGCCAGCCATAATTTTCATTATAGATATGATCGGGTCTATAATTACGCAACATTTCGCGCCCCCACGATAAAATTTCATCCGGCGCATCACAATCAAGCACCATACGATATTCCCACACAGAAAAACCTTTAAAAGCTGGATCTAATTCACCTGCTAAAAAGGCTTTTTCATAATGTAAGTATCGCTTAACCGGATCGACAAATTCCGGCATGTTTGATTGAGTTTCAATATTATTTTGCGGAATCGGTTTCGCATGTTCTAAACAGGTAGCGAGGGCTAACAGTTGTAAATTACCGCTTTTTGACCCTGAGCTGGCTTTTTGTATAGCGGTATAAATTTCCATTGCCTCACCGTACATATTATAACGAGCACCACCATTTTCGAGCATCTGACGCATTAAAGCTTTATCCGCTAAAAGCTTATCAATGAGCGCTTCTTTTTCTGGACTTTGTTGCGCAAATGTGGCGAGTGCCTTCGGCGTAGCGCTAGCAATAATCGCAGCTTTAATCAATGTATCATCATATTTATCGTTTGATACAAACGATTTAATTTCCTCGAGTAATTCTGTTGATGCCTTGAGCTCCTTCGCACGAGCTTGCGTCAGTAATTCTTGTGACTCGGCATTAGCCTTTTTAAATTTTTCTTCATCAACTTTTGCTTTTTCATAAGCCGCCGTACGTTCTTTCAGCGCCTGTTCACCTTCTTCTTTATTCTTTTGCCATTTGGCTATGTCAGCTTTTGCCGCTGATTTTTCACTATCCGTTTTTGCCTTTTTTAGTGCAGCCTCGGCTTTAGCGATATTTTTATTTGCGTCACCAATCCACTTACCTTTAGCATGATCAACTAATGCTTTTGCTGTTTGCACTTTACTCGCATCTTTTTGCGTTGCGGCGGCTGCAGCCTCAACCTTTTTTATGTCATCCTGCGCCTTAGCGAGGGCAGCTTTTTTTTGCTCATTTACAGCGGGCAATATCTTTTCGATCTCTGCGCGTAATTGCTGCAATTCGTCTGCATATTTTTTCTCAAGCGTGACGCCCGTTTCCGTCAAAGGAATTACTGGGGCTTTATTTTTATCACCTGCAAACGCGGTACCTGAGTTTACCGACATAGCTGCGCACAGCATGGCAATGGTCGTTAAAGTCGTAGATAATGTTTTCATACTTAAGCTCTCATGTCGTTTAAAAAGAAGTTTAAATTTATACCTAACGTGATTGAATTTCTTTCGGACATTACCTTACCCATTTGAGACCGCATCAGCTTTGACTCCTAACTCTCCATTTACCATGTACAGCATACATCAGATTTAGTGATCGAAGATAACATAAACCTGTGATAGACTACAAAAATCCGCAAGGGTAAGTCGTTATTATCCGGTCTAATACCTTGTCCCATTCTTTTTAAAGGCGGCACTCAAACAATGATTGGTGACTGAAATACAATGATTGGACTTTCGCTTGCCGATATGTGTCATTTTAATGGGCAATTACCTACGATTTCCGCATCTCTGTGAACGGGTCACAGACCACTGGGCATGTCTCTGAAAGGCAGCTTTTTGTCCCGTTTTTCTTGTGTGAAATGAATGCGACTAGCGCAGATGGCCTGAATAAGAGGTGAAACCTCACCAGCATTCACCTCATACGAAACGCATTTTAGCCTTTTCTTTCGCTACATTGGGGTTGGTAAGATCTCCACAAACCCTGCGATGCTAGAAAACGCCGTTATCGATCAATCAGTGCATCTGATGTGCAAAAGTGTCATAAAAACACAAGCTATTGTCTAAAATGTGTAAACATCAGCACACGTATGTAATATATGCTATCATAACCTAGCAAATAATCCCCGTTACTGGCTACCAGTTTTGTCATCCATCATGGATCTCGTTTTATGCGCCTGTTTCCTCTGCTTCTCATCACTACTTTGTGTTCACCGCTATGGTCGGCGGATAAAACGCAGGTGCCGAGTGAAGTTACATCCCTATTAGATCGCTACTGCGTGTCGTGTCATGGTGCGAAAAAACAAAAGAAGGACATTCGCTTAGACACGATTAGCTCGCTGCAAGGCGATGCCAAAGGTGATCTGCTGAATACGGTTCGCGATGTGCTTTATTTTGAAAACATGCCCCCAGAAGAAAAAGACCAACCCACCGCAGCCGAACGCAAGACACTTGATCGTTGGTTAGCAAATGAATTAGCCGCATTTGGCCCACTCAAATTAGAAGAAAAATTACAGCAGCCTGATTACGGTAATCGCTTAGATCATAATAAATTATTTTCCGGCGAATTTAAAAATATTCCTGGCTATACCTATGATCGTCGCTGGATGATTAGTGAATTTATTTTTAATGATAAGTTTTCCAATATTTTTAATCAGAAATTCACGCAAAACGTCGGATTCAAAAAACGCGCGTCACTACTTGGAAAAACACCAACCGCTGCCAACTTGACCAATCCATTTTTGTTACCGAGCAATTCTGGCGTACGGTATTATGCAAAAGAAACGCTCGGTGGTGGTCATTTATTGACGATGATGACCAATGCCAAGGAAACCGCTATTACCATGATGGCAATGGCGAAGAAAAATAAAACCTATATGCCAAGTATAAATGGCATTATGGATGAACAATGGAATCAGGAACGAAAAATAGCAGACCGTGAAAAGTTTTTAACTAATTTTATCGAACGCATACTCATAGATATCTATAAAGATAAAAACCAATCGTTACTACCGCAATTTGTTGCCGTTAAAATTGAAGCGCCAAAACCAGAAAACGGAAAGGAAGCCACAAAAAAAGCAGCCTTTCATGCCGCCAATCCAGGGCGCGAAGAAATGCTCGCTATATTCATGACTATGCGTTCGTTGGAGAAAAGCGTTAAAAATGATGGGGAACTTATTGATAGCTGTGAAAAAGAATGGTTTTACCAAGGTGTGAATGAACGTAAAATAGCATCACGAATTACTTTCATGCGTAATTACATGGAAGAATGGCGTGCGGAAATTATCAAAGGTAAATACGATGAACGCAATAAAGCGCCTGTTTATAAAGAGCCTTCACCAGAAGAACTGGCCGCTCTGCATGAAGCTATTCGCGCCAGTCGCAAGCAAAATGATACCTATACCGATATTATAACGAAATGCGTCGCTTATTGGGAACAGTACTTCTTACAAGAAAATGAAAACTACGCAAAATCGCTCAAGCCAGATAAAATTGATCCGCTCGTAGAGCAATTATTTATAAAAATCCTTGAGCGCTCTCCCTCCACTGATGAACGTAGCCAATATCAATCCTTAGCCCGCAATTATTTTACCATGAGCAACGCGCAACAAGGTGTTGAAAAATTAATTCAATCCGTGCTGTTAAGGTCTGATTTCGTTTACCGATATGAATTTGGCCAAGGACAAGCTGATGACCATGGCCGTCGCATGTTGTCGCCGCGTGATGCGAGCTACGCATTATCATATGCACTAACTGACAGCAGCCCTGATAAAGAATTGGCTGCCGCTGCCCAAGCTGGTAAATTAAATACCAAAGAGGATTACCGTCGCGAAGTAACTCGCATGTTAAATCGTCGCGATCAACTCTATCTCATCGACGAATCTGTAGATCGACTGCGCGCTGATAGTTATACGGATATGCCAATTCGCAAACTACGCTTTTTCCGTGAATTCTTTGGTTATCCCAATCTGCTCGGTATATTCAAAGACAATAAACGTTTTGGCGGTAATTATGATAATTCGCGTTCACGCTTAGTTTGTGAAGCTGATCGACTCGTAGAGTTTATTTTGCACGCTGACAAAAATGTTTTTGAAGAGTTATTGACAACGGACAAATTTTACGTGTTCCATTCAGGCGATAATGACGCCATGAAAGAAGCTTCGGATCGTTTACAAACCATCTACGAACATTTCAAAGACACTGGCTGGGAAAAATTCACCGTTGAGGATCTTGCTAAACATAAAGAATTTCTTTTAAAAATGGAATTACGCGGTGTTGATGCCCAGTCACTAGAACCAAAAGGACGTCGCAATCCGATGCGCGCCTTTATTGATAACATGACTAGTTACACGGTTCGATTTGATAAAGGCCAAACCTCGGCGCCGCCTTTTAATGCCTTCCCTATGATCGGACCTTCAGAAGCCTATCAGCAATCGGGTAATGGCCTTGGCGGTGAAGAAGTCGCTAAATGCTATAATATTGCCTTAGATAACTGGAATTATCCAACCACCCAACCCGCAAAAATAGAACATCGTAAAGGCATATTGACGCATCCAGCGTGGTTAATTGCGCATGCAAAAAATACCGAAACCGACCCAATTCATCGTGGTAAATGGATTCGTGAAAAATTACTCGCCGGGAGCATTCCTGATGTGCCGATCACGGTTGATGCCGTCATCCCTGAAGATCATCATAAAACATTGCGTCAGCGTTTAGATGCGAAAACCAATGACGATTATTGTATGTCATGCCATAAATTAATGAACCCACTTGGCCTTACGTTTGAAATATACGACGATTTTGGTCGTTACCGTCAGGAAGAAAATTTAGAACACCCAGATAATTTAGTGAAAAAGAATCCTGACAAAGCAAAAGTGCATGTCGATTTACGTGATATTTATAAAACCCTCCCAATTGACTCAAAAGGCAATTTAAGTGGCACTGATGACAAGGCGCTCGATGGGGATGTTACTGACGCCTTGGAATTAATTGATCGGCTTGGTAAATCAACCAAAGTACGTCAGTCTATAATTCGTTACGCATTCCGTTATTTCTTAGGTCGCAATGAAATGCTGTCTGATTCAAAAACATTAATCGATGCAGACCAAGCCTATGTTAAGAGTGGCGGCAGTTTTGATGCTGTCATCGTTTCCTTACTCACTTCAGATTCATTCATTTATCGCAAAGCCTCGGAGCATTAAACCATGTGGTTAAATCGTCGTCATTTCTTATCCGCTACTGCCGCCTCTGCTGCTGCACTGGCATTTCCAGGCTTGGCCTTTTCTGCCGAGGGTGCAGCAACTACGCCGCGCCGTTTTATCTTTATTCGTAAATCAAACGGAATTCGTCCGCTTGAACTTGCACTGCCAACTTTTTCAGCGGCAGACAAAGCGACAGATGCGAAGAAGGGTGCGCTTGAGGTTGACCTCGCCAAGCATGAATTACCGGCGTGGTTGCAGGCAGTAAATCCCTATAAAAAACACATGACGATCCTCCAGGGATTGTCGTGTAAAATGAATGAAAATGGCCACTTTTCCTATCAATCCATTATGGGGTGCTTTAAATCGAACCGTGGTTCTTTAAGTGCAATTAAACGCGCTACTATTGATTTTGAATTAGCCAAATTGTATCCGTCGCCCTATGGTCACGTTGAATTATCACTAACTGGGGACTATGCCAAATTTCGTACTGGAATTGTTCCTGGGTATTCCGCACCTGGACCACACCAACGCAATTATTGCTATGCTGACCCACAAACTGCTTTTAATGAATTATTTAAATCGGTTCTCAATCCAGAAGGCGTCAACGTAGAAAATTCGATGCTAGAATTTCTGCATGAACACGAATCCAACGAAGCAAAAGACCTAATTGGTTATGAAAAATTAAAACTCAGCGGACAAGCTGATGCCTTAGCCGCAACCCGTGAACGTAATCAAAAAGTGCGCGGCATGGCTGATAAAATTCGTAAATACATGCCGACTATTGCACCCATTCACGAAAATGGTGGTGCAAATGCCTCGACCCCAGAAAAACAAAAAGCAATGACCGATGTTTTAATTGCTGCGCTGGTAACCGGTCTCACCAATGTCGTGACCTACACTATTGATGAATTATCTACCCCAATTGTTGGCCTACCTGGCAATGAAGGCGACCATATTTCCATTCATGAACTCGGACATAATGGCGGCTACAGTGGAAGACCAGCTGATGATATTCGTGAAACTATTCGTAAGGGGCACATGGAGCAAATTGCCACTATAGTTGAAGCCCTGAAAAAAGTGCCTGAAGGCAATGGCACCATGTTCGATTCCACCATGATCATGTATTTCCCCGAAGGCGGAGAAACCCACCACGGCCACGGCACGGAATCACCATGGCTCATTATCGCTGGCGATAAATGTGGTTTAAATCAAGCAAACTTCACCAGTCGTTATATTCGCCTGCCATATCTCGCTACAGAGGGACACAAACCACTTGGCTGTTGGTACACCACCCTGCTCAACGCCAATGGCAATCCAATCGAACATTATGGCGACCTCGATTTAGACATGTCGCGACTCAAGCTCGATCAAACAGGCGCGATTAAACAATTTATTTCTTAGGCAAACACGTCATTCGCTCTATATTTTAGTAAAGATTAAACCACCGACCGTGCAGGGTATTCGTTATTTTCCAGTGCATACTCTGTGGTTTAATTGATACTACTTACCTTTATTTTCCTAAAATATCCGTAGTCAATCTATAGGAAATGACAGAGGTATTAAATTTTAAACTATTTTTATAAAATTTACTCGCCAATTAGAACTTGTTATGACGACGATCTATTTCATCCCACAAAGATGGCAAAAACATGTGTTCTCTGTATTTTGTTTTAAAAATTCCGTCACGTTCATTACCAGTTGCGTTAAGACTTCTACGCACTCCTAACACCAAACGAACTTTATGATTTGTAACCGTTGTGCCTTCTCGTGGACCAGTGAATGGTAAGGTGGTAAAATTCATAGTTTGACCGGGAGCGATAGTTAACCGTCTGTTTATCTGGGCTTCTCCTGGTTTTGCTTTTGGTAATGGGGGTAGATTTAATTTTAGGTTATAAGGGGTCGTACTCATACTATCATCACTATAACGTAAATGCAAACTTGGTTGCATCATATCTGGGGAAAATATATACGGCGTTTTGCCAACGTTTTTTAAGGTTATTTTTATGGTGAGATCTTTTGAGCCAAGTGGAGAGGTCTCACCACCTAAATCAAATGTCGCTACAATATCATTAACGGGACTCTCTGCTTGTTGCTCTGCTTTTTTGAGTAGCTCAATCCGCAAATCACGTAATTCTATATTCGATAGTTTTGCTACCTTTCTGTACCATTCGGTGACTTTCGATACGAGTGATTCGTCAAAATACGGTGAGTTTGGTAGGGTATCAATTAATGGACGTGCTTCTGGATCATTTAATTGTAATGGCATTAAAAATACTTGCTTGGCAAATTCTTCATTTTCACTTCTTAGAAGTTTCTGTAAAACAGCGGGCGCCGATTTACTTTTTAACTCAAGTAAGAGGTTCAATCCAAGCATTTGATGTGACTCTATATCCGCCTTGGTAGTCCACTCTGCAATAATTTCTGGCAGAGGATTGGATAAAGGAAAACGTTCACCTTGTTGGTCACGGGGACGTGAATTTAATCCTTCTATTATTATTAACCCCCAATTTGGTTTTGTTGACGGTGGTTGAGCGGGCTCCTTATTTCGGGTCACGCGTGGCGGACGTATTGGATCCTGCCTAATTGAATCCTTCAGTAGTCGTGCAATTTCTCGCGTCGCATTTTCGCTCCCAAGTGACGCCATCCGAATGAGCCCCTGGATGGCAAGACGACAACTTGAACCAGCTTCATCAACCGTTTTCCCGAGTGCTTTAATGTCTTGTTCATCACCTAATATAACGATGAGCTCCAATGCGCGCGCTCGACGTCGCTCCTCAGCTTTATCATCTACCATCACCTTTCTAGCAAGGGTATACACCGGACAATCTTTCCATAATAAAAGTAAGGCACGAATTTCTTCAGGAATATTATCTTGATCGAGAATGGCTTGGTTTAAATCAGAAGATGGAACACGCCAAGCCAACATCACTTGCATGGCTATTTTTTTTGTCCGGCTATCTTTGATAAGTTTACCCAACGCATCAAATTGACTTTTATCGGACGGCACCTTCAAGAGCGCATCAGTAATTTCTTTTGAGCGACGACTAAATATTGGATTGTCGATTAAATCAATAAGCGTAGCCGCTGCACGCTTGTCG
>JAHEDF010000114.1 GCA_024641365.1 Planctomycetota bacterium
CTGCGCATTCGCGACACGGGCCTCATGCCAGAACCACTCATGGCGTCATTAAGTGGTTTAACGCCACCTGGAACCTATGCTGCTAGCGATGATAATTATCCTATTGGCAAATTAATACCGCTCGTTGATCGCATGCAATTAGATGGCGACGTCGCCGCCATGGCTTTAGCATTAAAAGACAGCAACGCAGCCGTTCGGCTATGGGCGGTTATTGCCAGCCAACAACTTACGTCATTACCAGCAGAATTAGATATTGCCGGCGCATTAGCTGATCCGCAAATGATGGTGCGTGTTGCGGCAGTCGAAGCATTACTGCGCCGTGGTGATAATGAAGCGGCAAAGAAAACCCTCAATGCGATTTTAAATGACGCAGATGTGTGGCAGGTGCGATTAGCAGCGCTGAATGTCATTGCCCGTCTTAAATTAAAAGACGCATTCGTTGACGCTATCAATGCAGCGAAAGGTAAAGACAAAACCGATTATATTCAACGTTTATCAAGTAATTTATTGGAAAATAAATATCAATAAACACGACATCTAAAATAAGATGTATTTTATTAACCGCAGAGGCAGCAAAGAGCGCAGAGGTCGTTTATAAATGGATTTTGGCTCATTTCATGTCCTTTACCTACCAATAAACAGTATTTTTATTGTAGATTTTTTAAAAAACCATCTCCGCGCTCTCTACGCCCTCTGCGGTTAATTTCTAATCATCATTTTTTACTGTTTGCGAATCAGCACAGCCCAATCTTTGTCAGGATCTTGAGGAGATTGCCCAATAAATTGTGAACCACCGCCAGTAATTGTGGCTTGTGATCCAACTACTAACGCACCGCCATCCCGAGGATTAAACCAGTGTACGGTGTAGGTGCCGCTGGCTCCGCTTAAATCAATAGCTGTTGTGCCGCCGTTCGGTAAATAAATAGCGTAAATACTACCATTTTTAGCAAAACAATATTTGTCATTGGTGTTCGCGGCATTGCCAATAAGTGCATCTGCATTTGTCATTTCCCAATACGGTAAATACGACACAAAAAAGGCACGAATATGGCGACAGTAATCCCACCAGCGATCGCGACTGCGGAAATTTTCTAAGGTCAAATCAGTCTCAACCGTTTTGTAACCAAAATAACATTCAACACCGACACCGCCTGCCATATAACATCCCCATAATGTTCCAGCACGCGTTTGATCTTGTGATGGTTTAGTATTCTGATTGTAACCGGGCCAACCTGGATCTGGTGGTATACCAATTTGTGCCCCGCCTTGTTCGTCATTGGCAACCACCCATTTCTTTCCAGCTGCAGTTGACTCTGCGATCCATTGCAGCGTCTCTTGATGAACGTCGTTCCAGCCAATTTGAATTGAAACACCCGTGAGTTGCGAAGCGGTGCCTAATAAGGGACGATAGACCTGTTCCTGTTTTTTCGGAAAGGTATGTAATACCACCAAATGACGATACGGATCCGTGTCATGAAAATATTTTGTGATGGCCTGTAACGCAGCTGTTGATTGGGTATTTTCTTCGCCCAAATTCCAATTGAGTGCTAAATGGTGACCAAAGCGAGCAATTAATTCACGATAATACAGTTTTCTTTCTTTGCCAAGTTCTCCCTGATCTAAGCCATACACTTTATCATCATCGTTTTCAGTTTCTTGGGTTTTAAAGTGCAAAAAGAGCCCTAATTTTTGTCCATGACTAAAAACTATTTCCCATTGATCTAATTTCGAACAATCGAAGGTAAGACGTTGATTAAATGCCGTGTAGGGCCACACATCTTTGCCATCACCGCCAGCATTATAAGTTAAAAACGAAAACACGTTGAGTTCTTCGGAAGCTAAATAATTTAATGCGCCAATAAGGCCTTTCCCTTTACCGTTTTGCCATGATGGGTCGCCTTTTTTCCAGTCACCGATGTGTGGTTTCCAGTCTTTTAATTTCTTTTTTTTGTCACCATGATAGCTTGTACCGTCAAAGTCGCTGTAACCTAAAAGGTTTTCCGGAGAATCGGCGCCTACTTTAATAAACCATTCATTATTGCCAGCGAAGCGCGGATAGCGCTCTCCAACATACTGGAGCCGACCTTTCGCGCGCAAGTCTGGTACCTTTTTATCACTGTCACTAATAGTAATTTTACCTTTTATACCATGATAAGGTTGTAATGGTTTACCCTGTGACGACACCGCTGCATCAGCACCCACTACAAATGATACCGCATATGTCCACGTTCCCGTTACATCGGGAGATAAATGTGCACGCCAAATGTTTCCTGCTGTGGCCGATGATTCACCCGCATTGCCGTCAGCAGCAAAATAACCTGGGACGACATACGTATAGGTACCATTAGTAAAAGTTACCTCCATGCGGTAGTCCAAAAAAGGATTTGGTGTTCCTAATTCTGATGCCTGTGGGCCTACTAAATTGAGCGTTACTTTATGCCATTGTTGTAATTCACCAGATATGGTGACATCACCATCGGCGGTCCAGGCCGCGTTTAAAACTAACAGTGAGGCAATAAATGGACGTAAACTAATGAGCATAATTCCCTCAGATGAATTAATATAATCGTAAGCATGGTTACTTAAAGACGATGGCCATGTTGCATTCGCTTACTTGGTGCAACGTGTACGTGCCTAGAGAAGAACACCATATGAAATGGTGCTGTTTTAAGAGATCAGCCACGTGCAAGCATGCATTGCCCTACTTATGCGCATGAGCAGGTGGATTAGGCGTGAAAAATCGTTGTCTGTCTATGCACTAACTCAATCTTAACACCTCGGGAAGTGAGTGGAGCGCTACGGATCTGCAGCTCGCTATAGCCACGTCAATTGCCAGGATCTCATTTCATTAGGGAACTACTATGTCAAAGCCGACTCTGCCACCGCAATCTTTTGCGAATCATCGTCGCATGCCACCGCTCTTTTTTTTCATGCTTTTTGTTGTGCTCTTTATTGAATTTGTTCGCCGTGGTTATGGCTTTTTCACAGCGCCATCGTTGGAAAGTTTTTGGATGATGGTGGTTATGTTTGCTGTTATTGGTGTGGCCTATTATGCGCGCGCCAATGCTCAAATCGTGCAAGATCGCGTTATTATGTTTGAGGTAAAAACCCGTTTAGCACACGTGTTATCGGAAGAGCAACGTTCCGTCATTGGGCAATTAAGCAAACCACAATTAATAGGGTTACGTTTTGCGAGCGATGAGGAATTGCCAGCGTTGGTAGAAGCGACAGTTAAGGAAAATTTATCAAATACAGAAATTAAAAAACGTGTCACAAACTGGCAAGCGGATTGGCAGCGCGTCTAATGAAAACGGACGGTGCTGATAAAAAACCAAGTAATTCAGCGGCGGAAGCACGCTCGGTCATAGCAGCGCATCGTGGCCGCTTATTTTTTGGGTTATTTATTTTATTGATCAATCGTGGTTGTGCGTTTGTTTTACCAGCATCTGCGAAATTGTTATTTGATGAGGTTATTCCCCATCACAACATCGATTTATTATGGTGGTTAGTTGCTGGCGTATTAGTAGCTGTGATCGTGGAGGCTGCGACGGGCTTTGCCTTAGCACAATTATTAGGCATCGCTGCTCAACGATTAATAAACGATATGCGAAAAGCGGTCCATGATCATGTACTACGCTTGCCCGTTTCACACTTCGACGCTACGCAATCCGGCGTGCTAATTTCACGCATCATGACAGACGCAGAAGGTGTTCGTAATTTAGTTGGCACAGGAATTGTACAATTAGTTGGCGGAGTGCTTACAAGTCTTGTTGGTTTAAGTATTTTATTTTATCTCAATTGGCAATTAACAGTTTGTATATTAATAGCTTTAGGCATTTTTGGCGGGGTGTTATCGATTGCATTTAAACGTATTCGTCCGCTGTTTCGTGAGCGTAGTAAAATAAACGCTGAAATTACCGGGCGCTTAAACCAAACCTTGGGCGGCATTCGTATTATTAAAGCGTATGTTGGTGAACCACGCGAAAGACAGGTGTTTTCGCAAGGTGTAGAATCATTATTTGAACGGGTTAAAAAATCGATGACCGGTATTTCTGGCGTTTCAGCATTTGCGACCTTAACCATTGGCATAGTATCTGTGTTAGCGATGATCCTTGGCGGCAAAGCTGCGATTGCTGGCACAATGACAACGGGTGATTTATTTTTTTATATAGCATTAGCGGCATTAGTAGCAGCGCCTGTATTTCAAATGGCAAATGTTGGCACACAAGTAACCGAAGCTTTTGCAGGGCTTGATCGCATTCGCGAATTACGATCTCAAATTCGTGAAGATGCGGATGATGCCACTAAACAACCATGTCCGTCAATTTCAGGTGATGTCGAAATGCGCAATATATCCTTTGCGTATGAAAAGGACCGGCCGGTCTTACACGAGATTTCTTTTAGTGTACCCGCAGGCAGCACCACGGCATTGGTTGGGAGTAGTGGTTCAGGAAAAAGCACCTTAATAAGTTTGTTGATGGCATTTAATCGGCCACAACACGGTGCGATTTTTGTTGATGGCACAGATATTCTTACGTGGCGATTAGCTGATTATCGGCATCACATTGGCGTGGTTATGCAGGATAATTTTTTGTTTGATGGCACAGTGGCAGAAAATATTGCCTTTGCACGGCCAGATGCTTCGCGTGCTGAAATTGAACGCGTTGCTGCTATTGCTCGCTGTGATGAATTTGTGGATGGCTTTCCGCTTCGATACGACACTGTTGTTGGTGAACGTGGGGTAAAATTAAGTGGTGGTCAACGTCAACGCGTGGCAATTGCGCGCGCATTATTGGCAGATCCGCGCATATTAATTTTAGATGAAGCGACTTCGTCATTAGACAGTGATAGCGAAGCGGCGATTCAAGCTGGTTTAGCAGCTTTGCGCAAAGGGCGCACGACCTTGGTCATTGCGCATCGTCTCTCAACAATTCGTGCAGCAGATCAGATATTAGTGTTAGAGGCCGGTCGTATTATAGAACGTGGCACGCATCACGAATTATTTACTGCAAACGGTCGTTATCGCGAATTACATGATCGCCAATACGCTTTTGAGCATGAACGTTACGTAAATCCAGGTGAAGAACTGAGCGGCGACACACAAATCAGACACATATCTACACCCTGAACGGGAATGCATACACGTTGAACATTATAGCAAAAGATGGCTGACGCTTGCCGCGCTCAAAAGAGTTACACCATGCGACTCATGCCAAGTAAAATGAAACGCCCAGCCACCAAACGTCCTGTTCGTAAATCAACGACCGCAACAGCGAAGCGCTCATCGTCGTCGACGAAAAAGCCGTCTGCGAAAAAATCAGCACGTAGTGGAAAAAAAGCGGCCAAACAAAAACGAGAACGTCCTGTGATTTCATCATTTGATGATTTCGAATTTTTACGAGGAGTTGATTGGCGCGGTCAATTATATGACGGTACGGTAATTTTATTAGATCAAACACAATTACCGAAAAAAGTTTCTTATCATCAAATTCGTGACATCGAAGCATTACGCGAAGCCATTATTGGTTTAGTTGTGCGCGGCGCACCGGCTATTGGTATTGCCAGTGCGTATGGCATTGTAGTTCACTTAGTACCATTTGCAGTAAAAGCGAAAAAGGCAAGTTCCTTAGAAAAGCAATTTAAAATAGCGTATACCCGCCTACTGAGTAGTCGCCCAACAGCAGTTAATTTACGTTGGGCATTAGATCGTATGCGTGATTGTTTTGATCGTCATATCGGTGATTTAACTGCCATTGAGTTATGTGCACGTTTATTAATGGAAGCAAAACGAATTCATCGCGAGGATGCTGAATTATGCGCGCGCATCGCTGAAAATGGCGCAGCGTTATTACCAGTTAGTGGCGGTATTTTAACGCATTGTAATACCGGAGCGTTGGCGACGGGTGGTGTTGGAACAGCAATTGGTTGTTTAGTACAAGCACATACGACGGGAAAAAACATTTCAGTGTATGCTGGTGAAACACGCCCTTTATTACAAGGTGCACGTTTAACGGCTTTAGAATTACAACGCGCTGGTGTTCCAGTAACCTTGATTTGCGATAATATGGCTGGTCATTTAATGCAACGTGGCCGTATTCAAGCTGTTATTGTGGGCGCAGATCGTATTACCGCAAATGGCGATGCAGCCAATAAAATAGGAACCTATAGTTTAGCGGTCCTCGCTAAGCATCATGGTATTCCATTTTATGTTGCAGCTCCCTATAGTACTTTCGATTTAACATTAAAAGACGGCATGGATATTGTCATTGAAGAACGTGCAGGCGATGAAGTTCGTGCTCCGCAAGGCGTGACCTTTGCACCAACCGACGTTGCTGTTGCTAATCCGGCATTCGACGTGACACCGGCTGATTTAATCTCTGCCATTATTACTGAACGTGGTGTTATTCATAAACCCACAGCTAAAACAGTGACAAAACTAATGTCTAATGGGCATAGTATTCCTGCTATTTAGAAATTTATGAGCATGCTCCGCCTCATAACAATACTGGTAAACGTATTATTGTTGTTTGGTATGGCGGTAGCTATTATGTCCCAGGCAGGTGATAGTAAACTTGCCTGGATATTATTACCATGGTTTGCTTGGCCATATATATTGGCGTTTCCCGCGTGGTGGCACGGAAAAAAACTCGTATCGCAAATTATGACATTAATTTTTATAGTTGTGTGCGCAGTGATTCAGGGTTTAGCATATGGTAAAGCCTTTATTTGGCATTTGGATTCACAGTCTGCGTATGGTTGGTTTATTAGTCCGCTCTATTGTTTGCCTATGGTGGTTTTTTTAATCCCGCATTATTTAGAACGTCGCCATGCGCGCACTGATAAATTAAATTCCTCCACCCGATCAACATGAATGACCCTGCTCCAGGTTTATTACGCTTAGCACCTGGGGTCGAAATACCGTTATCGGCTTTAACCTTTAGTGCCGCGCGATCAGGTGGCCCTGGTGGTCAACATGTCAACACGACGGCCTCTAAAATAGAATTACGATTTCTCATTTCCGCACTGCAAGGTTTATCATGGAAAGTTCATGATCGCTTGGTGGTTTT
Source organism: Planctomycetota bacterium (assembly GCA_024641365.1). Next base: position 7,068 of record JAHEDF010000114.1, read on the forward strand.
AGCAGGAAGTCGATTAACCGCCGACGGTGAGATTATTTTAACGTGTGATGAAACGCGTAGTCAGCGTACAAATCGCGAATTAGTTATTGAACGTTTACGCGAATTAATTCGCGATGCACAAGCTGTGCCCAAACCGCGGAAAAAAACGAAGCCAAGTCGTGGCAGTATTGAACGACGTCTCAAAGGGAAAGCCGCCACGAGTGAACGAAAACGTAATCGTTCACAGCGACCTGACATCGACTGATGATATGTGAATACTGGTGATGGAATTTCCATCAATTAATGTATGTGAAAAGAACGGAATGGGTGGAAATGCTGATCGCTTCGAGCGCTAGCTGAGTGAAGTAAACGATTGCTCAAATGAATGTTGTTGCGCATAATAATGCTCCACACCAAGGAGTCATTTTTATGTCACGCGTTTGCGCTATCGCTTTATTAGTGCTGTCTTTTGTTGGCGCACCTGCTGGTGCATTCTGTGCCGAAGACGGTTTTGTGCCATTATTTGATGGGAAAACTATGGCTGGTTGGAAGAACGCCTATGATTGGGGTCAAGTAGAAATTAAAGATGGAGAAATGCACCTCACCGGCGAAAAGAAGTTCTTTGTCTGTACCGAAAAACCATACAGCAATTTTATATTTGAAGGTGATATTCATTTGCCAGAAGGAAAAGCAAATGCTGGCTTTATGTTCCGCGCCCACGCTGAAAAAAATAAAGTATACGGTTATCAAGCTGAAGTAGATGGCGATCCCAACCGTGGTTGGTCAGGTGGTTTATATGATGAAGGCCGTCGCAAATGGTTTATTAGCCCGATTAAAGATAACCCAGAAAATGTGAAGGCGTGGCGCGAACGCGCTGGCGATTGTTTCAAACGTAATGATTGGAACACCTATCGCATTACCTGTATCGGCAATAAATTAAAAATTGAAGTCAACGGTGTGACGACAACTGACGTTGAAGACAGTGAAGATGCGAGCGGTTATATCGGTATTCAACATCACGGCGAAAAAGGCGCTACGTACCGTTATCGTAATTTACGCATTAAAGTCCTAGAATAATTCTTTTTAAATTTAAAACTTATTCTACAGCCACTGATATATTTAATCAGTGGCTGTTTGTGTTAGCGAGCCCTCATGATTCCAACAGGGGATGTTTACGCCTACCAAAATTTAAATGGAACCAATAAGCGTCCAAAAAATGATTTAGGAAATACATCGTCGTCAGGAAATCCTAAACGATCAGGTGTACTTCCATCGGTGGGTCGATACGCGGTCCCAAACAGCCAATCCCAACAAGTAAAAACAATAGCGAAATTACAGCCCTTGCTGGGTGTGCCATCGGCTGCGTTACGTAATTGATAATCGTGGTGCCATAAATGAAAACGCGGGGAATTTAAAATATAGTCACCTGGCCCCCAGCCGACATTCAGATTACTATGATTATGATGACCAATAACAGTTACAATAATGGCGAGTATTAACAGGACGTAGTCGTTTGCCCCGAGCATGATCATAGGCAACCACGTCAGAGATTTATACACAACAATTTCCATAATATGAAAGCGGAAATTACCAATGAAGTCCATGTCGCGGATGGAATGGTGCACTTTATGAAAACGCCATAATAATGGCACGCGATGTAATAAATTATGAATACCGTATTCTAAAAAATCTTTCACAATTAAGACGGTAACGCCCTGTAACCACAATGGCCATTGCTCGAGCAATTTTAACGATTGCGGATCTGACAAACCGCAGGCGGAGAATGCTTGTAAGAAGGCGTTTGCTGTAGCTGCAAAAATGGAAGCGAGTGCTAAACCCGCAAAATGCCCATTGAGGCTCAGCCAGATAATATCTTGTCCAAATCCTGGACGCCACAGCGCTTGCTTTCGCCATGGGACCAGACGCTCTGCTGCTAAAAAGCACAGCGATACGACCATTAACCAAAACCAATAGGTCTGCAGCATGTGTGTGTACGGTGGGGCTGCGACAACGAAGTCTAGCGCGCTGAGGCAACCCTTTGGCAACAACATGCTCAGAATCGTGTAGTGCTAACAAACCGGCAATTCGCTTTTCACCGGTTGCTCAACGACACGACTTATACCACACTCTTCATCCCTCTAGGAGACCTCACATGTCAATTATTACCAAAATAGTACTGCTACTAACCGTGATCATCGGTGCGGCGAGTTGTGCTGATAAACAAATTCATCACATGGTCATGTTTAAATGGAAAGAAGGCACCACGGCTGAACAAGAAGCTGCGATTGAGGCGGCGTTGGTCGGATTAAAAACCAAAGTCCCAGGCATCGTGAGTTTGACCTATGGTAAACAAAATAGCACTGAGGGTGTGGCGACCGCAAAAGGCTATCACCACGGCTTATCAGTGGTGTTTGAAAATGCTGCGGCGCGTGATGCCTATTTACCACATCCAGATCATGTAGCAGCGGTGGCTGTCCTAAAACCGCACCTCGCTGATGTCGCGGTAGTGGATTACGATTTATGATAAAAAACAGTGTGTCGATAATTATTTTATTCCTATCTCTGATTAGCCCGAGTGTTGCAGCAGAGCCAACGCCATTTCCTTTATGGCCAGGTGAAGCACCAGAAAATGCACAGGAAGAAAACTCAATTATTCGCAAACATGGGAACCGAGAAATTCAATGGGTCACGAAAGTACGCTGGCCGACACTAACTATTTATCCAGCTGTTGCCGATAAAGCCACGGGTGCTGCCGTCATTATTTGCCCAGGCGGTGGCTATGGTGGACTGGCATACGATATGGAAGGTATTGAGGTGGCGCAGTGGTTCGCGGCAC
>JAHEDF010000115.1 GCA_024641365.1 Planctomycetota bacterium
GATGCATCCACAATAGATCCACAAACTCATGGTCCTTTTAGGCTCTTTATGGTCTTTCATGCTCAGGCCATTATATGCATAAAACACCGATGTAATCCGCATTTTAGCCATTCTATAAGGATCTATAAGAGTCCATACAAAATGGCTTTGGCAATCTTTTAATCTGTGGGTCCTGGGTTCGAATCCCAGCGAGCGCACCATGACACCCCTCAGTTTTGCTGAGGGGTGCATTTTTTGCCGAGCAGTGTGGTTATCAGTTGGTACCGATCACAGGCTGCTTTGCATTTCATCGTGCAGATCCTGCTCATGATGGTCTCTGAGGTCATCATGCATCGCAATTTTCAAATTAACAAAATTACTGCCATTCTCATTTATGTCATTTTGTTGACGGTCATTATTGCGGTTTTAGTTGCATATAGTTTATTGCCAAAGTCTGCTCAACGCATTGATGTGATACTCCTCAATCAACCAAAGACAGTGTACTTTACACAAGACACTCAAAAAGGTGGCCTTCATTATGCAATAGATGGCGAATGGTTACGTGTTTATGTCGATGGGAAAATTCATTATTATCCAATTCACGTTATAGAGAAGATTTCAATACACCCATAAATAGTCACACATTTTCATGTTTATGCTCCTTGTGACGATGAATTCGGTGAGCACTTTTTTGATACCTATCTGTAATCGTTGCTTGGCTTTTAATGCCACTGAATTAGACTATTGGTAATTTAACAAAGGATTATCACATGAAAAACATCAATGCTCAATGCCGGTCTTTTGTAAAATTAATTATAAATCGGGTCACACAACTTCTCTTATTGCTCTTATTTGTTGCCCATACCAGTCTTTTTGCCGCAGAAAATCTTAATTCAACTTTACAAACGCATAAATGGGATCGGTTAATTGGCACATGGGTAGATGCCAGCACACAAGGCACATTTCTTAAAACTACGTATGCTTGGAAATTTAAAGATACTGTTATTGAAAATACCGTCATTGATGGTCAGGGAAAAAGAACCCATGGCATTATTGGTCGTAATCCCAAAACTGGCGCTATTTTTACGATGTCAGTCAATAGTAGTGGCGGCAGTAGCATTGGCACTATCACACTCGGAGAAAAACAAGCCGTGTACGATGTTGGATTTGTGACCGAACAAGGTCACGAAGGGAAATTAAAGCTTCTGTTAGAATTCGAAGATGATGACACCCTCAATATCATCATTGACGCACCTGAGCCTGTTACGATTAAAATGCACCGCTTAGTGGCACCTGATCTTTTAGGAGGCGATAAACCGACAGAGAATCCTGACTTTTAACATAGGTGTGCTTGCAAAGGTCACTGAAGTGACTTTGACATTATTCCTCCGACATAATCGACATTCGCCATTCTATCGGCACTTGGCAAAATGCGGACATGTTTATACTTGAGCTATGAAAAGAATCAGTCGCTTCTTTGTCGTAATTTTGTGTAACATTTGTTGCTGGTGGCTAATCAGCAATGATGTCGCGATCAGTGCAGAAAAACCTGCGTTAAGCTCGGAGATTCGCGTGCGTCCAGCGCAATGGGCGCAACCAATAATAGGCACAGAATTAGAAAATTTCCATGTCGTTGCGCACGGTATTTATCGCTCAGGTCAACCATCTTCCAAAGATTTAAAGACCTTAGTGGAAAAAATGGGCTTTAAATCGGTACTGTGTCTGCGTGATTATCACGACGATAGCGATGAAGCAGAAGGTCTAGCACTTGCGCTTTATCGCATAGAAATGGAAGCCGATGAGATTGAGCCAGAAAAAATTGCCAAAGCCTTACAAATAATTAATGATGCGCCCAAACCGCTATTAATTCATTGTTGGCACGGTTCAGATCGCACCGGATTGGTTTGCGCTTCGTATCGCATGTCAGTTCAAAGCTGGGACGCCAAAGCAGCTGTGGATGAATTAATTAATGGCGGTTTTGGTTATCACTATAAATTATTTCCTGGCATAGCGACGTGGTTACAATCAGGCGCCATAAAACCGGGGCAACCATTTACCGGGAAAGCGCCATGACCACTCCGAGAAAATTACTCGTTTTGAGCGTTTCCGCTGGAGCTGGGCATGTGCGCGCTGCGCAGGCCTTAGTGACCACTGCCGAGCAACGTTATCCGCAAACCGAAGCTATTCATGTCGATGTCATGGACTATGTGCCAAAACTATTTCGAAAAATATACGCAGAAAAATACGTCGATATCGTTAATCGCCATCCTGCATTATGGGGGTATTTATATCATACCGCCGATAAAGCACGGCCCGATTCTAAACTCACTAAATTACGCCAAATCGTGGAAAAGTTAAATACGCGTGCACTCATGAAGCACATTGAGCAACTTGCGCCAGATGCTGTTATTTGTACACATTTTTTGCCTGCACAATTATTGTCACGCTTAAAAGCTAAAAATAAATTTCCACAACCAGTGTGGGTGGTTGTAACCGATTTCGATGTCCATTCCTTGTGGATTCATCCACGTATGACCGGTTATTTTGCCGCGGCTGAAGAAATTGCCTGGCGCATGAAAGAACGCGGCCTGGAAGACACCCGCATTGAGGTGACCGGCATTCCTATCATGCCTGTTTTTAGTCAGCAGCATGATCGATTACAGTGCGCGAAAGCCCTGGGTTTAAATCCTAAATTAACAACACTCTTAGTTATGTCTGGCGGCTTAGGCGTGGGTGCAATTGATCAATTGTGTGAACGCATTTTGCGCATTCCCGGAAACCATCAAGTTGTGGCCTTAGCTGGACGCAATGCCGCACTACTCGAAAAATTACAAAAAATTGCTGGGAAATTTTCGGGACGATTATTTCCCCATGGTTTTACCAAAACGATTGAGCAGATTATGGCTTGCGCGGATATAGCCGTGACAAAACCTGGTGGGCTGACCTCATCAGAATGTCTTGCAATGGGTTTACCTATGTTGGTAGTTTCCCCGATCCCAGGACAAGAAGAACGTAATACAGATTACTTATTAGAAGCAGGCGCTGCCTTAAAGGCGCATGATTTGGCTGGTGTCGAATATCGTGTACGAGAAATATTAAAACAACCAACGCGTTTGACAGACATGCATAAACGCGCACAGGCTGTTGCGACACCACATGCTGCACAAGCGATCTTAAAACATGTTTTGGGCTAACGGCACTATTTATTAAAATTTTCTTCGCTACATCTTCGCTACATTGTAGCACTCATAAATGAGGAAATTGCCATGACGGTATCCTGTGACCTTGCACCAACTGATCGATTAACTGGTATGCATATGGTTGGAACCGTAGTGCGACGATTCCTTATCAGCTATCCTGTTTCGCCTGATAAATTACAATCATTTTTGCCTCCCGGGGCAGAATTGTCACTACATAATAATATGGCGTGGGTATCCGACTGTTTTGTGCATATGAATGATATGCATATGCACATGATGCCTGCCTGTTTTGGTATGGGCTTTAATTATTTAATCCATCGTACGCGCGCACGTTTACCTTTTCCTGATGGCAAATTGCGTGAAGCGGTTTTAGTACTGCAACCGAACATCAATCAACCGTTATTAAGCACTTTCGGTGGATTAATGACGGGGGTTAATTTTAATAATGCCGATATAAATTTTAGTGAAGATAACGACAAATGGCACATCACCATGCATAAAAATAATGAATTAGTATATGATGCCGACATTTTAAAAGCGAGCGTGTCAGAATCGATTCCGCAAAACTCTCAATTTGAAAACGCTAGCAGCGCGGATGATTTTTTACTCGGTGTTTCATTTGGCGGACAATATACCACAGGTAGCTCACACTTAAAACTCTTGCCCGAAACGCACGAACCATGGACAACTTTGGCTGGTTCGGCGGTCATTCATAAACATGCGTATGCAGAGAGCTTGCTTGGCGAACCAATCATTGCCGATCATGTAATAACCATGACCAATATTCCCCATTATTTTGGCATAACACCACTTGTGTCTGATTTGTCTAAATCCTAATACTTTCACCCAAAACGTTAATTACGTGCAAATATTGGCGTTTTCCGGCCCTTCTTTGTTGGTTGCTGATTTGTTCATTCTTCTCTATACTCTGAGCTTATGACTATGACAAATAATCATTTTATTCTATTGTGTTTTTTAACACTCTCGCTTATTGCGCCATCTGCGCATGCCGCTGCATTTGATGTGTATTTATTGGCTGGCCAATCAAATATGGATGGACGCGGAAATGCCACCGATTTAGAACCCGCACTCCAAAAACCAAATCCACACGTATTAATCTGGTATCGTAATCCACCTGCCGATAGTGCTGCATGGAAACCATTAGCTCCTGGATTTAGCATCCCTCCCAAACATAAAACAGGATTACCCAGTCCTACATTTGGTCCCGAAATAGGTTTCGCAAAAACATTGCTAGAAAAAAATCCACAACAACGTATCGGAATTATTAAAGGATCAAAAGGCGGAACATCTATAGAACAGTGGTCCCCAGGAACAGATGGGGATGTCGAGAGTCGTGGTATATGCTACAAGTATTTAATGGAAACCATAACTATGGCCAAGGCAGCCCTACAGGAACAAGGGCACACCATGACCATTCGCGCTATTTTATGGCATCAAGGGGAATCGAATTCCAAAAATAGTACAGAGGAATACCAAAATAAATTACTGACATTAATTAGTCGTTTTCGTGAGGATCTGCAATTACCTGACCTTCCCTTCTTTGTTGGTGAAGTCTTTGATAATGGCAAACGAGATTCCGTACGAGCCGCGCAAAAAGCTCTACCACATGTAATAAAACACGTCTATTTCGTGAGTGCCGACGGCCTCACCACGCACGACAGTGGGACACATTTTGACGCCAAAAGTCAGTTGGAGATCGGCAAACGTTTTGCTGATGCTTGGTTAACTTGTGCGAAATAATGAATTATTAGCGAAATTATCGACATTTTACTGTAGGATAATACTGCGTTGTCGCGATTCACAGAACTATATGTTCCAGCGATCTTCATTTCCACTTCAAACTAACGTCATGCAGGATCTTTTATGGTGCGCTTTTCATTAATCACATCAGTTATTATTATAATTGCGCTCTTTGCCACATCAGCACTAGCAGCACAAGATAATCGTCCAAATATCATCGTTATATTAAGTGATGACTTAGGGTTTTCCGATCTTGGCTGTTATGGCAGCGAAATTGAGACGCCCACACTTGACCGATTGGCAACACAAGGTCTTAGATTCAATCAGTTTTATAATTGTGCAAAATGTGAATCAACGCGATCCACGCTTCTCACTGGCATTTATCACAATGAAGCAAATGTCGCCGCATTAGCAAATAGTCGCACTATTGCTGAAACGATGCAAGCTGCTGGTTATCACACAATCATGTCCGGCAAATGGCACATGTCGCAAGAGCCCACTGACCGCGGATTCGAACGTTATTTTGGCCATTTATCTGGTGCGACTAATTTTTTTGTCGGCGATAAGACCTTTCGTCTCGATGGCAAACCATTTGATATCCCAAAAGATTTTTACACGACTGACGCATTTACTGATTATGCTATCCAATTTATCAAAGAACGCCCTGTAGAAAAACCATTCTTTTTCTACCTCGCTTACAATGCACCACATTATCCATTACAAGCCCCAGAAGAAGATGTGAAGAAATATATGTCGACCTATAAAGTCGGTTGGGACGTATTGAGAAAACAACGTTACGAAAAACAAAAAGCTTTAGGCCTTTTTGAAAAACAATGGAAATTAAGCCCGCGTCCAGATGACGTGGCCGCGTGGGATACGGTGAGTGCAGAAGATAAAGCATGGGAAGAAATACGTATGGCTACTTTTGCTGCCATGGTTGATCGCATGGATCGCCAAATTGGACGTCTGGTGGCTTTTTTAGAAGACACTAAACAAATAGACAATACACTTATCATGTTTTTATCAGATAATGGCGCCTGTCCATTTGAACGAACCAAAGGCAAAGAATTTAAACCATGGGATTCACGCTCCTATTGGACCTACGACAAAGGATGGGCGCATGTCGGAAATACACCATTTCGCTGGTACAAGCAAAACCAACATGAAGGCGGCATTTCAACGCCTATGATCGCTCATTGGCCAAAAGGAATCACGGCCAAACCAGGCAGTATCACCAATCAAGTTGCGCACTTAGTTGATATCTATGCCACCGCAATGGATCTCGCGGGCACCACTCGTCCAGATACTTTTGAAGGGAAAGAATTAAAACCATTGCGCGGGTTATCCATGACCCCCATATTTAAAGGCGAAACCCGCACCCCGCATGAAGCATTATATTTTGATTTTGCTAATAAAAATCATGCGCTGCGCATGGGGCAGTATAAATTAGTTGCGGTTAATGGCGGAGCATGGGAACTCTACGACATGTCGGTTGATCGCTCAGAATTACACAATTTAGCGAAAGACATGCCGGACCGCGTAGCGAGTATGGAAGCAAAATGGACTGAATGGGCACAACAAGCTGGCGTAATTAAAGGCAAGAAGAATAAAAAATAACGTAAGAAACTACTTCTACTAATTCCGCCTCAAATCATCCGTAATGGCAACAGATTAACATGGAGAACCAGAGAACCGAAGAGGAAAGCTGTGCTTTTTTTCAATAACCACAGGATTTCCACCTTGGTATTTCTCCGTTTCTCCGGTCCTCCATGTAAGTGTCTTATTATTTAGGATATAATGAGCCGGAATTGGTATTATATCTTCAAAAGTAGTTTTTAATTAAACCGCAGAACGGGTAACCGTCTGCGGTTTTTTAAGCCGCCCACAAACTTAATCCCAGCCGACGCAAGCAGGTCAACCATGCATTACGTTCTTTGGCTCTCACTAATTTAATGACGCACTGAATTTTTTCGTCCTCTGTTAATGTGCGTGGTCGATTAGCTAATTTCATCCCTGCTTCGTCTGGGGTATGATTATCTTTACGAATATTACACGAACGACAGCAGGTCACGACATTGAGCATACTGTCAGAACCACCACGGCTGCGTGGAATAACATGATCGCGGGTTCCCGTCGCCATGCTGACTCTGACTCCGCAATATTGGCACATAAAACCATCACGAATAAATACGGTTTTTCTATTTGGCACATTAAATACTTGGCGACGTCGCACGGTCTTCACATGATAACGCATTAATACAACCGCTGGTAAACGAAACGTGCAGTGCTGACTGCGAACCACATCTGGATATTCTTCAAGTGACACTGCTTTACCGGATAATATTAATCCAAGCGCACCAATCCATTGCTCTTCAATAGCAAGGAATTCATAGCTAGCATTGAGCACCATGCAGCGCGACATAGCACCTCCGACTACTAGCGCAGTATGGGAGGCTCTTTACCTGGGAAAGAGTAAGTTTGCCCTAACCTCCATAAACAACGGCGTGGGTTTTCTCGCTGCACCGTACAAAAAAGTTACAAACGGGTCTATGCGTCAGTGGCAAATGACCTGTTAAGCGAGTACAAACTATGAAAATATGCGCCTAGCCAGCGCTAATGAGCCGCTTCCGACCTATTTTACGAGTGCGTTTAAACTCGGTGCACCAACGGTAAATAAATAAATAGCCGCAACGATCGCCAAGGCCGCTGGAGTTAATTTGTAGGCAATCCACAAACGAAAGATGACTGGCGACCCGGTGTCTTGGCGCTGATCTGACTGAGGAGCTACCGCAGTCGGCGCTAAAATAGCATGTGTTGCAACGCTAATTTTAAATAAACCAAATGTTAACAATACTAACCCAACATGCGCCGAAAACGGCATCAAGGTTAATTTAAACATTAACGTAATAACAGCAAATAAAATGGATGAAATAAACGCGAAAAAAACCACGAACAACACTAACCGAGTTCCGCTAAGCGGAACTCGGTTAGTGACCGGTGTGGCACCGTCATTCATTAGGCAAGTGCCTTTGCCGCACTAGCGATACCAGCAACGCCAATACCGTGCTTATTATATAATTCATCGGCGGTGTAAGCACTTTGACCGAATTCACCTTTGACGCCTAAAATAGTAATTGCGCTCGGTAAGGCATTCGCACCAGCCAATGCCGATAATAACATTGAGCCAGCACCACCAACAGCTTGGTGATCTTCGACGGTCACTAATTTACCACCACATTTTGCTAAAGCTGCTTGGTGCCCGGCAACATCGGGACGGTTTGGCGTGGCATTATTTAAAACTATCGCACCAATACCATCAGCTGATAATTTTTCTGCCGCTTTAATGGCGTGATTTACTAACGAACCATTAGCACTGATTACAACATTTTTACTCTTACCAGCAGTGGTATCCGCAACCACCATAGCCGTGCCCCACTCATAGGTTGCTTCAGGAGCTTTTAAAGTCACTGGGAAATTTTCACGACCGCAGAAAAATAATACCGCTTCTGGATGATGACCGGCTTCACGATCCTTTGCGAATTTATTAATTGCATATTCCATAGCCCAGGCAGCTTCTTCTTCACTCGCGGGGCAATATTGCACTAATTGCGGCACTGAACCAGTTGCTGCTAAATAATAGAGACCTTGATGCGATGCGCCGTCTGCGGCGTCTTGGAAACCAGTATGACTAAATACAGCAATAACCGGAGCTTGACTGAGAATACCCATGGTCATTGGCAACAAACCTTTGGTTGCGCCAAATTGCACGAAGGTATCAACGACTGGAATATAACCTAATTTTGAAAAACCCGCCGCTGTGCTGACCATATTTGATTCGGCAACACCAACTTCAAAAGATAATTGCGGGAATTTTGCCCGGAATGGTGCTACGCCTGTCGAGCCCTGCAAATCGGCGCTGACACTAACAACTGGTAATCCTTTTTCGGCTGCCGCAATCATTGCTTTCGGAAAGCCACCTTGGATTTTATTTTTCTTAACCGCTGGCGCTGCTGCAGCTGGTGCTGCGGCAGCTTTTGCTGCTTTGGCAGCGGCTGCATCTTCTATTTCTTTAAGCCATGCTTCAAATTCGGGAGCGATTGCTTTTCCACCATTAATTTCGCTAACAAATGCACGCAATTTTCCATTTGTGATATCGCCGCCACCTAATGGATAACCATGTCCGCCGCTGGATGATTTTTCTGTCGCTGCAACGCCAAAGCCTTTGACCGTTTTCGCCCAAATAGCAACTGGTTGGGTTGGATGCGCCTCAACGGCGGCTACAGCTGATTCAACTGCCGTATAAGCCGCCTGTAAATCATTGCCATTTTCTAATTTAATGACTTTCCAGCCTTGGGCTTCTAATGAATTAAAATACGGCTGCATGGAAAAACTATCTGCATCAACGCGGCCAGATAATTTTGTATTATTATCACTAACAACCATAACAAATGGAGCTAATAAACCTTTTCCTGCTAAACCAGGAATTGCGCAAACGGCTTCTTTTGCTTCACCTTCCATCATGGCACCATCACTGATTACACAAATGGTGGTGCGTTTGTGATTGGCTAAAACATCTGCCATCGCCAAACCTTGCGCAATTGGAATTGACGAACCTAATGGGCCATTTGAAACCATGACCCCCTCTGGGAATAAATGCGACTCACCGTGGCCAGTTAATTTTGAAGAAATGGAGCGGAAATGTTTGAGGTCATTAACCGTAACACCCGCAAATCCGTAACTCGCTTTTAATGCATACACACCATTTTCAGTGTGACCGGCATCATTTAAAAAATTAAACTGTTGATGCCATGGCTTGGCGCTAAACATAATGCCATGAATTGCAGACATTAATTCTGCCAAAGCAGCAGGTCCACCCCAGTGACAAGCGGCGCCACCAACCACAGCGTTCATATCCATCAACGCCAC
>JAHEDF010000116.1 GCA_024641365.1 Planctomycetota bacterium
ATCAATGTTCACCTAATGTTGTTAATGGTGCAACGACGCAACAGAACAGTCATGTAGCAAGTGCATGGCCGCAATTACCTGAAGCAGATGAGATCGACGTTTCCACTTCGACGTCTATCGCAACTCGTCATCCATTGCCGGAGCATGCATGGAACGTGTAGCTTTTTTATTACCGCATACTGGTGCGTGGATTCGCTGCATGCTCAATCCCGAATCATTTTCTATGCAACGTCGCAGTGGTGTTCGTCAGCCCGGAAATGGACAGGCACGTTTATCTGGGCGCGGCTTTGCTGATGATCCGGTTTTAGTAACTGGCGGCGGTAGCACCCGTTTAGTTTTAGATTTATTATTCGATGTCACGTTAGCTTATCAAACGGTGCCTAATAATGATGTGCGCCATATCAGCGATCCCATCTGGCGATTAGCCGATGCCGCTGGTGAAGATGCAGGCATGGTCGTGCGATTAGTATGGGGAAAGAGTTGGAATATTCCCGGTGTCGTTATGAATGCCGCACAACGATTTGATGATTTTCAACGCAGTGGTATTCCACGCCGCAATTGGATGCGTTTAGATTTTCGCCGAGTTGGAGAAGAAGAAGCAGACCATTTAGTCGCACAACAAGCGCAGGTGCGCGTTCGTTCTGCATCTCAACCAACCTCAACCTCCTCTGCACAACGCGCCCGCGCTGGAGCTTTTATTGGTGGACAACGAATTGATTTATTAGCCGATCAACATTTAGGCGATGCACATGCGTGGCGAGAATTGGCTGCCAGTAATAATATTGATGACCCCGTTCAATTAGACCCCAGCCGCGTGCTGCGATTGCCGGAGTCACCATGAATACCGCAACGCGCAGTCGCATGGCAACCTGGACAATAACCTGCGGGTCGTGGACACGCAGTGATCGTTTACCGCATGCCGTTGAACAGTGGCAGGTGCATCAAGCCGCTAATAAACCAAGCGTCATATCAATTCGTCTGCGTAATTGTAAAGAATTACCTAGCATTGGTGAAGCATGTGAATTACGAGTGGACGATTCACTGCTCTTTAATGGAAAGATTATAACCATTGATCAGCGGTGGGCAGCCACCGGTGAACAACACACGACGGTGCATGCCGCTGACTTTTTAGCTGATGCAGCAAATCGTCAGTCCGTGCGCGAATTAAACGGCACCACGCGCGATATTATTGGCACCTTAGCACAAACTTCAGTTTCCGGTCCAAGCGGTCCACATTGGGATCATGTTTATCAAACGGATCAAGCCGATCTCGATTTATTAATCGCATGCTGTTCTATGAGTGGCCAATATGTATTTTTTCATAATGATGCTGTTCAGATTTTTACGGCAGCAGGACTAAGCGAGCCAACGCTCACCTGTACTATTGGCGAACAAATTCGCGATCTCAGTCTGTCCACCACGGCCTATGGAATTCCACAGAGCGTCGCCGCACATGGTTGGGATACAGGAACGAGTACCAATTTCCAAGCTGCAGACGTTTCTGTAAAAGCCCCGTACACAACTGGAAGTCGCTGGGTGCATGGCTTAACGCATGCTAAGAAGGAGCAGGTCCAAGCACGCGCAGAATTAGAAGCAGGACGTCGGGATGCGGCCGCTAACTATGTGACAGCCATTATTGAAGGCACTCCTGATATGTACCCTGGCAGAAAAATTATCTGTGATGGTGCTGACGGTTTACCAACAACAGAACGCGTTTGTTATACGGTAATTCATCGTTGTGATGCTATTGATGGGTATGTGTGCGAGGTATCGACGCTGCCACCACAACCACCACCAATTGATCGCAATGCGCGCATCGTTCCTGGGGTTGTATCAAATATTAACGATCCAGATAAACGCGCACGTATCCAAGTTACATATCCGACCTATGGCGATTTAACCAGTCCGTGGATACCAGTGGCTTTGCCAGGCATTGGTAACGATCACGGAGTATCGTGCACGCATAGCGTTGGCGATTGGGTGGCTGTTAGTATAACAGGAAATGATTTAGGACAGGCAATCGTGCTAGGTGGCGTCACCCAATCGTTACAGAATGATTTATCACCACGCAAAGGCAGTGCGAATTGCTTACACTTACGCACCCCAGGCGGACAACAAGTCACATTAGATGATCAGAAAAAATCACTCACCGTTGTTACCAACGATGGTCATCGCATCGAATTAAGTCCGGGCACCATGGAATTACATGCGGCAGGCAATTTAAATATAAAGGCACCTGGGAAACGCATTACTATCACGGCCTCCTCCGTGGATTTCCAACAAGGCTAATCCATGAAAGATAATTTATACTCATGGAATTTCTCATTAGATGATGGTGGCTTACAATTAGACACTGGCGGGCAAGTGACTGTCTGTCGTGGCGCCGACTCAATTCGCCAAGCAATTTTATTATTACTGGCAACCATGCCAGGTGAACGCGTGATGCGACCTGATTATGGTTGTGATTTACATCGTTTGGCATTTTCTCCAAATGATGACACGACTGCTGGTTTAGCTATTTATTATGTACGACGCGCAATTGAACGATTTGAACCGCGTGTCGCCGTAGAATTCGTTGATGCATTTGCTGATGACGAAAAACCAGAATTATTACATATACGTCTCCAATATCGTATTCTGCGTGATGGCATCGAAGATGGATTAGATTTGGCGTATCAGCTTGATGGGAGTGTGGACTAATGCCGTTGCCCAGTCCAAATTTAGATGATCGTCGGTTCGATGATTTATTAGAGGAAGCTCGTCGCGTTGCTGAACGTTTACAACCGCAATGGGATGTACGCTCACCTTCCGATCCAGGTGGAATTCTCTTAGAATGTTTTTCGCATCTGACTGATGTCATGTTGTATCGTTTAAACAGATTACCGGAAAAAATGCATGTCGAATTATTGCGGTTAATTGGCACATCTTTACGTCCCCCTGCTGCTGCGCGGGTAACTTTACAATTTTCAAGCGAACACGAATTGAACTCATCAGTTGTCATTCCACGACACACGCAAGTCATTGCTGACGATGTTGGCCCTGATGGCAAACCAATTATTTTTTCAACCGCGCAAGAAATTGTTTTATCGGCGCAGCAATTAACCGCCACCGTGCATGCCTATCATTGCCGCTGGATTGCCGGTGAATTACTTGGACAGAGTGACGGTCGTCCAGGGCAAACCTATTCACTTGCCCAAGCACCCGTCATTGCACCGACCGTCGAATCGTCTGATGATATTTTAATTGGTGTTGAAATTACTGATGATGAAGTCGTTGGCGAACAAGCACGCTTAGTGGAATATAATGGCGTACGTTATCGTGTGTGGCGCGAAGTACCCGATTTTGCTGATCCAGGCGATGATCCCTATTTATGTTTAATTGATCGCTTTGATGGTATTGTACGCTTTGCACATGCACTGAGAGAACGCGATAACGATGGGCGTTTAGATGAACGTGAACAAGCACTTGCCGCCATCCCATTAAGCGGTCGACAAATTCGTGCTTGGTATCGCCACGGTGGAGGACCGACTGGTAATGTTGCCGCTGGACGATTAACAAAATTTGAACCAGCGATAGCAGGCATTTCAGTTACAAATCCAACGCACGCTCAAGGTGGACGTCGTGCCGAAGATCTTCCGCACGCCATGCGTCGTGGTCCACATGACATGCAAGCGTTACGTCGCGTGGTTACGGCTCGTGATTATGAACGATTAGCATTAAGCGCAGGCGGAATCGCTCGGGCAAAAGCCTACGCAAAATCTGAATTATGGCCGCAAGCATTACCAGGAACTGTCGCTATTCATTTAGTGCCAGACCCAACTGTAGCTTTACCCGCCGATGGTTCTTTACCCCTGTCCATAATTGAAATACATCAATCGTCAGATTTATTAGCAGCGATAGCAACGCGATTCGATGAACGCAGACCAATTGGGACACGCATCGATGTATCATGGGCTCGCTATAAATCAGTTGCCGTTAAAGCGCGCGTTATTGCTAACCGTGATCATGACTCAACAACGGTTGCATCAGAAATTCGCCAACGCTTACATGCATTAATTCGACCAGTTGCTACTCCTGATGAAGAAGAATGGCCATTTGGCCGCACTTTACATGCATCACATGTGTACGGCGTCATGATGCGTAGTCCTGGGGTTCGCTATATTGAGGGCCAAGTACAATTATTAGTAGATGAAGCACCTGATCACACTATTGGCGCCATTGCGCGTGATGTCGTACGAACTGAAACGTGGTACGCTGCATCTGAAGGACAATTATTTCGCTCAACAAATGATGGTCGCGGCTGGGAAAGATTATTAGCATTGCCGAGTGGAGAGCGTGTTCGTCGTGTCATTGCACATCCAGAGCGCGCTGGGGTTTTATTAATTCATACCATCACAGACGTTGATGGCGTTCGCCACGACCGTTTACATGTGGGAACAGATTATGGTGAACAATGGCAAGCAGACACACCGCTGCTCGACTTCACCAGTGAAATTGAAGATTGTTGTTGGTTACCAGGCGATCAGGAATTACGCGTTTTAGCAGCAACTGATGCCGGACTATATGAAGTGCGACCTGGACGATCGCCAGTAAAAATTCGATTAGTGGAAAATGGCTCATCGCCAATTGGATTTTCAGCAATTGCCGCTGATCGTGACGCAACAGGGCGGGTCATTGTTTTAATCGCCGCCCAATCTGCCGGCGGTATATGGGTGTCCTATGATGCGGGTCGCGCTGGCACATTTACCTCACTCGGATTAACTGGGCGCGTTGTTCGCAGTTTAGGTATTCAACGTCGAGGAACAGCGCGTTGGTGTTGGGCAGGATTTGCGGCCATTGGTGATACGGATGGGGATGGCGTTGCACGTTATGATTTAAATGGTCCAGCTGGTGCCTGGGATAGTATTTCCAACGGCTGGGGCGGCGGCACGTGTACCTCTTTTGCTTTTACAGAAAATCGTGTGTACGCCGGAACACACCATGCTGGCGTCCTACGTTTATCTTTGCATGAATTAGATCCTCGTTGGCAAACTCCAATAATTGGTTGTGGCTTACCGATTCGTGCTGATAGCGAGCGTTTATATCCAATTACTGATTTAGCAATTGATGCAGGACGTGATCGCTTATTAGTTGGTACGGAACAAGGATTATTTGAGCCAATTGATGGGACTGCTGTTTTTCGCAGTTGCGGGTCGCGCGTTTTTACTGATCAGGTAACCATTCCGGAAACGTGGTTATTTTGTTCCGGTGACCATGACATTGAAGTAGTGAGCGATCATGGACAGTAATACAATAGCAGAATTATTACCGGATGTGATTCGACGTCAGCAACTCCCAGGCAGTACGCTGGATGCGTGTCTACAGGTCATGAGTTCACAACATGCACCAAGCGAAAATATTTTATCTAGTTTACCAACCACTATTAATCCGCGTCAGTGTCCACGACGCTTTTTACCGTTATTAGTACAATGGTTAGATTTGGATCGAATTTTTTACGGTGACCAAACGGTTGGCACTAATGAACAATCACATCGCACCTCGTTACCAATTGGTCGCCTTCGTGAATTATTAGCCGTCACTATTCAATTATCACAACGTCGCGGTACGGCTGCAGGATTAAAAGCTATGTTAACGGCAGCCACTGGCATTGCTGATATTGCTATTCAAGAAGTTGTTTATGACCAAAGTGGCAATGAATTACCCTATCACGTTACGGTAACGATTCCAGAATCTGGCTTACCACATCGTTTATTATTAGAGCGCATGGTCGCAGAAGAAAAACCTGCCCATGTTACAGCAGACATCGTCTTTATAAATGCATCTGATAATAAAATTGACAGCAACAATGAAAATGACCAATCCACCGCTCACATAAGCGAGAGGGACCTATGAGTGTATTCGATATTACCTGTGATGAACGATCACTCGAAGTATTAACGGGAAGTACAAAAACCATTTCCTTGACCGTTACGAATCGTGAAACACGACCTATTACGGCATTATTGTCTATGCGGGTAAAAGGCGGAACTCCTCCAGGCATACGCTTTGTTCATGACCCACAAATATCTTTTGGCTCTGGAGCTACTAATGTCGTATCGGTTGCTCTTCAAGCTGATGTAGCAGCTAATCCCGGACCATTTTCGTTAACATCAATAATTGCATCTGAACACGATAGCGACGAAACTTTTTCTTCCGTCGATTTTGCCGTGCAAGTTGTAAAGCCAGCTGATCGTCCTAAAAATCGGTGGTGGTTATGGCTCATTATGATTGCCTGTGTTATCGCTATTTGTGCATCCAGTTTTTACATTGCTTGGTCACTAAAAAGTAATCAAGCCGCTCGTATTCCGGATGTTCTCGGACTCTCACTTGGTGAAGCACGTGAGGCTATGAAGGATGCCGGCTTTGAATTAATATTATTACCGACCACTACCGAAGATTTAGACAGTCGTCAATTTAGAGAACGTACCAGTGCCTACTTAAAATCGCTGCCCGAAGCGACACAAAATAACGATTTAACCGATGAAACAACTAATGCTGATGATGATGCAAAAAACGATGCGAAGAATCCTTCTTTAGCTCAAGCGACCAATTCAATTGTTATTAGTGAAGAACCAACTCTCGAAAATCGTTTCGTTTGGTATGTTGATGGAGATCGTTTTAGTGAGATCGGTTCAGAAATAGGCGTTAAAGTCGCACCCGAATTAATCAATTTACCAATCGTCAATAATTTAAATACACTCCAAGCAACTGAAGCCTTAGCTGATGCCGGTTTACGCTTTCGCGTTAAAGAATCGCTCCCAACAGGCTACCGATATGGTCAGGATAACTCGGCCACGATTTGGTCCATTGAACCACCAGGACCAAAAGTTTTTCATGGCTCTATTATTCATATGCAAGTTATGCCCGACACGATTCCGGTGCCCGACTTCTCAAATGCCACCTTGGACGATTTGCTTAAACACCCAGAAATAAATGCAGTCTTTATTTATAAATTAACCTCCAAACAAAACAAACAGACTACTGACATGGCCGTCCTTCAAAGTTGGGCGCGTTTGTTGGCCAATCAATTAAGCATTCCCTATGTGTACCGACAAATTCCGACTCCCGGAACGTTAATTCCAAGAGGAAATCATACCGTCACTATTTACCTGGACGCCAAACGGGTTTCACAATAATTATTAGGTATGCATACCATGTCGGCATCCCATAATGATATAGATTGAGGGCTTCTCATGAATTTAAAAAACACTTTTCAAACCCTGCGAAAAGAAGTGCGTGCACTCGGTGATTCTCCGCGACTGGAACAAATTGAAAAAATTGTTTGTAATACAGCGTCCAACCAGCCTTCTGATGAAGTAAAAGATGCCATCGCTGACATTGTTAAAAAACCACATGGAACCTTAGCGTGTTCTGCTTGCCAAATTGGTTTGCATTTAGCCCTTAATAAAACCTTAAATCACATAACCGAATTAATCAGCGATGCGATTCTTGGCAGCGAAATAGGTGTAGAAGCGGTAACTGATGCAGCAGGAGTCGCTGGAGAAATAGGCAGCGAAGCCGCCATTGATGCTGCTGTTGGAGTGGTCACTGAAGGCATCGGTGATATTGTAGCAATTCCAGCAGAAGTAGTTGCTGATGTCGTGGCTGATGAAGCGGTTCTGAGCGTCGAGGGTGTTATTGATTTAATAACACGAGAAATTGTCAAATCACTCTTGCAGTCGTTAGATCAAAAAATTGAAAATGCACAGGTCGTACAACACGTTATCGAAAAATTATGCGGCTTAATGAAAGCATGTCCGCCACCAGTAAGTAATTCCGAAAAATAACACGGTTATTCGCTTATCAGCACACCCGTACTGCTACTAATAAAAGAGGACCGCATTTTTCGCGATCAACTAAGCTTTACGCGGATCCGTTCCCGCAATAATATGATCGACACCTTTTTGATTAAAGCCTTTAAATCCGTCATTGCGTTCAAGTAATTCTAAATGAGAACCGAGTGCACCATCACGGGCTATTGTATCGGTTTGTTCTTTGGTTAATCGGCCGCTCGCAACAAGTGGATCAAGGCGTTGGCGAGTAACTGGCCACCGCTCGCCAACGGTGAAACATTGGCGTAAATGTGGCAATTCAGAAAACGGCACCATCGATTCGATGCCAACTGATGATAATTGTTTGCGTACTGCATCAAAATCGAATGTCGCTTCTAAATGATGCATGCCAGCTTGTAACATAGATTCGCCATGCAGTGCACACCATAAACCGACCGTACCAAGTAGTCGTGTGGCATCGTTTGAAAACGGTTCATGAGAGAAATCATTCCGCATTTCATCAGCGGTCATATCAACGTCGGCAAATATCACGATACCAGTAATAGGATGCTCTAAAACTTGCGCCCCCCATCCAGCTTCCCCACCAGGATAAAATCGTTCGCGACACGCAAATCCCAAGGTTTCAAATATTTTGATAAGTTGGGTAAAATATGTGCGAGACGACCTATAAGTATGATGATCGTGATTGCCCCATCCAAAACCGAGTTGTTGTTGACGATTAAATTGAACACGGGCAGCCGCATTTCTACTTTGCCAATAACGACGTTCAGCAGCAAAAAAACGATCACATGCTAAAGCTTGTCCTATATCATCGACTGCTGCCTGCGCTAATTGCATGGTGTGCATAAATCCATCAGCTGGATCCTGCCAAGCGCGGCGACGTAAACGAAATTGCTCATCGTGGTAAAGAATACTTGCGACACGTTCAGCGGGTGGATCAACAATATCAAAGCGTTTATCACCATTGCGTTCAATGACCCATACCTCAGCACCATCATCATTAATTAATGCACGTCGTTGCGCGGCATATGGACGCCCTGCGATCGGGGCGTCAGGTTTTAACGCGCTAACCGCATCAATGACCGATTCGACACGCACACTGAGCGCATACGCATTATCATCTCGCAATACAATTGCAGGAAATAATCCTCCATTATGGCGATAACAACCTGGTGCCATTGGTGTCGGCGCATGCTGAAAACCCACGTCAATTAATCGCGTGGCCAGACCAGGGATATCAGGTACGGCAAAATGATCGACCCAATCTAGTAAACGCGTCCCCGTATCGCGCAAAAGACGATCACGTAATTCCACCGCATACGATGAACGATTTAAAATTGCATGGTAAATTTCTTGAGTTTCTGCTGATGCTGGTGGTTGTGTTGTCCAAGTTGGTTGCGGTTCCATTTGACACCTCGCTATTAATATACTGTTTTATTGGGGCATTTTCCACATCCATACGGAAAAGATTCTGCGCTTGGCTTGTTTACGACCACACACATTACTAATGAAAAGTGCACGCTAATATGGTATCCTTAGTAAGGAGGAAAGCTATGCATCGCGTACTATTATTAGGCGCCGGTAAAATTGGCCGAGCCATTGCAAAATTATTAGCGCATAGTGATTCCTATGCCGTAACAGTCGCTGACGTCAATCCAGATGCGTTAGCTGGTTTGTCCTCAGTGCCACATGTAACAACCACAGAATTAGACGTTAGCAATAACGATAGTCTTGCTGCTGCAATGGATGGGCATGACGCAGTGCTCTCTGCTCTCTCATTTGCCGCAAATCCTGCGGTTGCGCGTGCCGCACTTAAAGCGGGACTAAGTTATTTTGATCTAACAGAAGATGTGGCTACCACCAAAGCGGTCGCCGACGTTGCCGCACAAGCAAAACCTGGACAAATATTTATGCCACAATGTGGATTAGCTCCCGGTTTTATTGCAATAGCTGGCCATCATGTGGCACAACAATTTGATAGCCTGGATGAAGTTAAATTACGCGTTGGTGC
>JAHEDF010000117.1 GCA_024641365.1 Planctomycetota bacterium
GGTACACGTAACAGAATTAACCACCACCGAACGCGGACAAGGTGGTTTCGGTTCGACGGGTACGAAATAATTCGTTCGGAGTAACGGCATGAGGCTGCTCGCTGACTGTGGTAATTCGACTATTAAATTAGCCCTCGCGCAAGACGGTGGGCTCTGGCAATTCGAACGTTTGGATCCCAAGCGCGAACGATTAGATGAGTTTATTAAACCTTTTGATCGCACTATTACTGAAATAGCGGTAATGCCAGGCGCTAAAACCAATACGGCGTTGGTAGAATCATGGTGGTCACAGGTTGGCAACGAACGAAAAATTAGAATTGTAGGGGAGGAAAAGTTTCCCGTCCCAGATTTAGGGCAATATCCGAATTGCGGTGCCGATCGCGTGTTGGCTGGATTAGTTGGTTGTGCGCAAGAACGGCGTTCTTTAGTCGTGATTGATGCTGGTACGGCTACGACCATCACGGCATGGGAATTTGATCGAAATCAAATAGACACCTTAGCATCGGTGAAATTTCGCGGTGGATTAATTTTACCCGGAGCGCAGGCGTGTGCGATTGGCTTATCCGCGCAAGCACCAGCCTTACCGGTCGTTGATATTTTAGGGCCGGATGCACATGCAACACAATATGACACGCATGGCGCGATTGGCGCAGCTATCGGTATCGGGTATGGTCCGATGGTCGCGGCTTGCATGCTAAAATTAGAACGCGAAACCGGCATTCACGACCACATAGCGACCGGTGGTAACTGCGGATTAATTATTAACTCATCAGTTTTACCGCGACTGAGCTATCGTCCAAGCTTAGTACTCGAAGGCTTAGAATTATTATGCAAAGTAGTTGACCGTACGCACAAGCCATCGGGACGGATTCATGTCTAATAATTGAGTAGTTGTTACCGGTTATCAGCTACTAGATTGCGCATTGTTCTGTAAATAAACACCAATTCATGGGCAGAAATGATCACAATATGTGATAAAGTGTTGTGGTTTTTGTAATCATAAAAAGCATTAGAAAGATCGTCCCAAATAAGTAGATTATTGTCCTAAATGCAATGATCAGCACCTGAGTACCACTTAATCGAATGTCATCATGGATTTACTGTGATGTATAATTGGTAGCTCCAGAAGCACTTACCTCTGACAACGCTTGTCAGAGGTAGAGAGCTGAAGCCACCACCACCTCGGAATTCGCCTGTGATGATAGAACGCAATGCTACGGCAAAGACATTTTTTGTATGGACGGTCATTCCGACACTGCCTGGCTTTGCTTTAATCGGTGTTTTGTTGTTGTTTTGCGCTGAAATTGTCTCCTCTGAACAAGCACCTTTTAAAACGCCATCGCATATCACTAAACTTTTAGAGTCCTATTGTTTTAATTGTCATGATGGAGACCTCAAAAAGGGAGACATTCGCCTAGATAATCTCCACACCGTCGTTTTCGATAAACGCATTGAATTACTCAATAAAGTACAAGAGCAATTGTTTAGCGAAGAAATGCCACCTAAGAAAAAGGATCAACCGTCATCTGCTGAACGAGATAGTTTATTAACCTGGGTCGCCAGCGAATTAAAAAAATATAACGCATCGAAATTAGAAGATAAGCTGCGCTATTATAAATACGGTAACTATGTGAGCCATGAAAAACTTTTTAATGGTGAGATAAAAGACAAGCCCTTTTCGCCAGCGCGTCGTTGGCGAATCAATGAAATGATTTATTATGAATTAATTAATGATGTTTTTCAGCTAAAAGACAGAAAGCGACTTGATTCATTTTACGGTATAGTGAAGCCGTTTAATTTACCCACGGAATCAGGCGTTAAGTATTACGATACTGAGGTGGTGGAAGGCGGCGTATTTCTGACACTGCTAGCAAATGCAAAATGGGTAGTTGGGAAACAGTTACGAGCCGGATTGATAAAAAATGGTCAATATACATTCCCCGAGGGTTATGACGAAAACGCCAAGGGACAGGATCTCGGTAAAAGAAATAAATTATATCCAGACGAAGCGTGGACTATCGGCCAGACGGCCAAGGAGTTCGAACAAATTATTGCAACGAAAGGAATGCCATCGGCGGCTGATTTAGAAGCCGCAATAAACTGTCAGTTTAATTTAGCACTTCAACGTTTGCCCACCAAAGCAGAGCTTACGCGTTATCTGCAATTTATGCAGGAAACGATAAAAATAGGCACCAATGCTAAAGCGCTAGAAAAAATGATGGTATCTGTACTGATGGAACCAGATTTTGTCTACCGCAGTGAATTTGGTGATGGTAAAACAGATGCATTTGGGCGCATGACATTATCGCCGAGAGAAGCCAGCTACGCCATTGCCTATGCACTGACTGATAATGTTCCCGATCAACAATTAGTGCAGGCTGCCAACTCAGGGAAATTATCCACACCCGATGATTATAAACGTGAAGTCACGAGACTCTTGGCAGATGATAAAATAGCGAAACCACGGCTTTTACGTTTTTTCCAAGATTATTTTGGTTACCTAGGTATTTATAATGTTTTTAAGGACGAAGAGCGTTTTGTCGGCGCCTATAATCCACATCGCGTTGTCGCCGCTGTTTATCATTATCGCGTTCCAGGAAAGGTATCACAAGAAGCCGATCTTTTAGTCAATTATATTTTAAAACAAGATAAAGACGTGCTCAAACAACTGTTAACGACGGATAAGTTTTTTGTGCACCATACCGGCAATAACGAAGAAATGGCCAAGGCGTCAGAAAAAGCGTCAGAATTTGAACAGCGACAACGTGACGTGTATAAAACCTTGATTGGGAAAACGGGAAAAGAATTAAATCAAGCAATGAGCGAAGCGCGCGAAAAAGAAAAGGCCGCAAAGTCAGGCGTTAATGTCGATGGAAATAATTTAAATTGGTTTAAAAATATGTTTGGCGAAGATGGTGCCTTTGGGCTTGATCGTAAAACGATGCCCAGATTTCCGGAGCACGTTCATCATTCAGTTAAAATGTATAATATTGATTATCGTACGTGGTCCTACGAGCCAAATCAGCCGATGAAAATTGACAATCGCATGGGCATATTAACGCATCCTGCTTGGTTGGTGTCATTTTCTAAAAACGCACATACGGATCCAGTTGTTCGCGGTAAATGGATTCGTGAAAAATTATTAGCAGGATTTGTTCCGGATGTCCCCATTACCGTTGACGCAAAAGTACCGGAAGATCCGCATCGCACCTTGCGGGAACGTTTTTCTGTGACGGAGAAAAAAGAGTGTTGGCACTGCCATCAGAAAATGAATCCTTTAGGCTATGCTTTTGAAAGCTACGATGATTTTGGTCGTTTTAGAACAGATGAAGAAATCGAATATCCAGAAAATATTATTAAAAAAGAAAAAGTATTAGCGCGAACGATGTTTGGCACAGAAGGCTTTTTTGAAGTTTCTTATTACAAAACCAAACCAGTCGATCCACGTGGTGTTTTAGACGGTACCGGCGATAAATCATTAGATGGTGAGGTCACAAATGCTCAGGATTTAATCACACGTTTAGCGCATTCTGATCGGGTCCGGCAATCATTTATTCGTAATGTCTTTCGCTATTTTATGGGTCGCAACGAAATGCTCTCGGATTCGCAAACATTGATTGCCGCTGACAAAGCCTATGTGGAGAGTGGTGGTAGTTTCAATGCACTTGTGATCTCGTTATTAACCTCAGATTCATTTATCTATCGCAAAGACATTAAGGATTAAATCATGGCCACTAATCGCCGCTCTTTCCTAAAAAATACCACGGCTAGTTTAGTCGGACTGTCAGCACTTTCTAGTTTGTCACAGCTTAGTGCGGCGACTCCGGCTGCAAATAATAATGAAACGCCACGATTTATTTTTATTCGCAAAGGTAATGGACTTTTCCCGTCAGCATTAGTGCCACCATCTTTGAGTGAGGCGGATAAAAATCGAGAAAAGTCTATGGCCGCTTTTGAAGCCGATCTGAGTAAACATGAATTACCAGATTGGTTGATGCCGCTTAATGCCCATAAGAAACACATGACGTTGTTGCAAGGTTTGTCCGCCAAAATGTGCACCATGGGGCATTCAACTTATCAATCGCCATTGGCGGTTAGTCGTTCAGCAGAACGGCCTGCCACCATTACGCGTGCAACGGTCGATATCGAATTGGCACGCATGTTTACCTCACCTTTTGAGCACATTGAATTAACCTGTGCGAGAAACCAAAAAGGTGTGGTGTCAGGCATGTCTGCAATTGGCCCAAAACAACCAAACTATGCTTTTGCCTCACCAAGCGCGGCTTTTGAAAATCTATTTTCAGTCGCCTCGGGTAACAAAGAAATAATCATGGATCAAACACTCGATAATAGTTTGTACCAATTTATTTCGCAAAACCTCAAGCCAAAAGCGGAAAACCTCAATCATATAGAAGGGGAACAAAAAATTGGAAACTATGCGGATTCTGTCGATACATTAATAAAGCGTAATAAATTATTGCAGTCGATGTCAGCGCAGATCAAAAAATATGCACCGACCCTCAATAAAAATGTTATGCAAGATCAATATACCACCGTTGAACAACAAGAAGCCTTTGTCGAAATCTTATTGGGCGCTTTGTATGCGGGATTAACCAATGTGGTGACCTTTACGATTGATGATTTAGGTACAAATTACTCGGGCTTATTTGATTTTGAGGTGATGTTGCACGATGTCGGTCACGGCAAAGAAAATAAAGGCGTGTCGGCATTAGATCAGCGCACCAAAGTGCGTACGCAACACATGAAAATGGTCGAACGGATCGTGAACGGACTCAAGAAAATGCCCGAAGGTAAGGGTACCATGTTTGACAACACGATAATCATGTATTTACCAGAAAATGGCGAAACCCATCACAGCCAAGGAACTGAAGTGCCATTCGTGATTTTAGCGGGCGATAAAGTGAAATTGAGAAATATTGGCAGCCGTTATATCCGCCTGCCAAATTATGACGAACCAGGCCACAAAACGCTGGGAAACTTTTATACAACTTTACTAAATGCGTATGGTAATCCGATTAAACATTACGGTGACTTTGATGTTAGTTTGAAAATAGACCAAGCGGGGCCAATTAAACAATTGATGGCTTAGCAGGTAGGTGCTTTCAGCCTCCTACTAGAGGCGAATTGGTTATTTCGTTAAAAACGATTTCAAAATAGCTACTATTCACTTGACGACGAGTCTCGTCGTCAAGTGATCTGTTTTATGTGCAAATAGCGTGCAATTTAATGACTCAATGAATGGACCCATTTTATTTTACTGTCGTAGCTTAGTTGCCAATAGCCAAATGGATAAAATAACGGTTTGGCAATGGCGCATGTGGCATTATCAGTCGGTTTTTCTTTGCCATGGTAACGAACAATATTAACGCCGTGTGATTCGTAGTTATTATAGACCGTATCTAAGAGGTAACAATCAATAACCACCATCTTTTTTAACTTTTGTATATCAACTTTTGAGAGTTCGAATTGTGCTTTATAAATGCTCAACGATAAAAAAAGAGCAAGCGTAAGAACTAATAAAGTAATTACTAAAATAAGCAAACGGTATCTAAATAGAGCATCGATAAAGGAGTGCATACAAGTCCTTATAATCCGCAATTAGTTTCCATATTTTACGTATGAAAACTTATAAATTTCTGGGAGTGTCTCCAAATCCTATGTCACGGTTTCGACTTAATGTCTGGTAATGGTAGCATTTCGGGTGGTTGTAGTGTGGGTTCTTTATTGGTGCCTACCGACACGGTAAATGGGCCTAAGTCGAGTGTTTCACCAGCAGCAACCTGTGCCTGATGTCGGTGGGTCGTTTCATCACGACGTTCGCCGGCTAAATTATGAATGCTCCAGCGACCCGACGCATATACCAAATATTCAACCGACACCGGAATTGTTTTGGTATTAACTAGGGTAAACGCAAAGCGATCATGCGTGATCCACCCATCTATACGACCATCATTATTAAAATGATGATTCGTTTCTATATGCGAGAGATGCACTTGTTTAATGGAAATTACAGAATCAATGCCGAGATCTAATTCAACTTTTTGATCGGGTGGAACATAATCATGGTTCGTAGTCCCACTATAACTCAGCGTTTTCGTTTTTGCATCCGTGACCTGGAAAATATGCCACTGCCCATCAGGTAACGGACCAATTGGTAATTCATGTGCGGTATCATTAATAAAGCGATATAATTTCGTTGCCTCATTTTCCATGAAACCAACGCGATAGAGCACTTCTATTGGCAGTGGTTTTTTATTATTAATAGCTTGAAAGCGTGCGGTAGCGCGATGCGTTATAGTTTGCACACCAGACACAGTGAATATGTGATAATCGCCTAAGCGGGCAGATACGACTTCTGGCGCACCGTCTTTATCGGAAAATTTAGCGGATAATTCCTCTGCAATCATCTTTTTGTCGACGACAATCGCTCTTTCAAATAAATTTCTGCCACGCCCTGATTTAAATTCAGTGCGGTTTAATATTCTATTGCGCTCCTTTAATTGTCCGGTGGCTAAATCGCGAATTTGTTCGATTAAATTAATACTACCAACAACGAGGCGTACTTCTGTTCGTGGATAATTTTCGCCAGAATTGTTCGTTACTGCAACCCACCCTTCAATATCTGCGTGGGTTTCATCAGGTGTTGCTCGTACGACATAATCGGCATTCCAACTTATGCCCGAGGTAAAATAACTAATTTCAAATGTTGCAGGGCCTTCTATGCGACTTTCAACTTCCCAAATTAATGTCGCTGGCGAATTTGGTGGGTAAATGATCCCGACGATGTCAGTGTCAGCAGCTTTATCGACCGCGCGCAGTTCCAATGACGTGGTATCAATTAATGTTCCAGCCCACTGATATTGAATACGGTTGAGACCTTTTTTCAAAATGAGCGAACGCGATTCTTGGACTAAGGTAAGATCAACCGCATTATAGATGGTCATGCGCACCACATCGCGATTTGGAACCGTCGTCAGACCGACAGCAGCCTGAAGTGAGGTCAATGTGAATCCAATGAGTAGAAATAGTTGCAAAAGCCGCACAATAATCTCCAAAGACAATGGTAGGTTAGCTGACTACCTGCTCTACGAGCTAGCTGCGGATTTCTTAGTGAGCAATTAGGAGCAGCGAATAGGAGCAACGAAATGCGGGCTGCAATTAGCGCTAACGTACTCTTATGCGAGACAGGCACAAACGGGAATATACCGATAAATGCATGCGAGACAGCGACATGCACATATTTTTCTGTCATAAAATCCCCTATTCCATTTCATAAACAAAAATGACCATGCTCGTCCGACCCATCCTCCGGAGGATTAAAAATGGATGTTTTAACCCTGACAGAAACCACCTGGCGCGCTGTCCCGGCGTGGAAAATAGGAGGCTCACAATTAGAGTTAGTGATTACGCAAACGGGTGGGCATCTCGCCGCGATTCGTTTTATTGGCGAAGATATTAATCCGCTCTGGCAGCCTGCTTGGCATGCTGCCGATCCAACACAGGTTGAAGCTGGTGGTTATTATGGCGGTATCGAAGCGGGACTGTTGGCGGCCATAGTTGGCCACAATGTGTGTATCGATCGCTTTGGTCCTCCCCATGCCAATGAAGAGCGTCCCGTGCATGGCGAAGCGGGTGTCGGTAAATGGACGGTCAAAAAAGTTGCCGATGATTTATTAGAATTCATTGTCGATATGCCGCTAGCGGGACTCACGACGCGCAAGCACGTGCAGTTGAATGGTAATAAATTACATTTGACACATGCCGTATTTAATCCAGGTAAAGAACGTCGCGACATCGAATGGTGTGAACATATTAATTGTGGACAGCCTTTTATAGACTTTGCGACTTGTGAAGCGGGTGTTGATAAAATTTATAATTGGCAAGGTGAACCAGAGCCGATGCCACGCTTCCCTGACGTCCCGTCACTCGGAGAAATGCCAGTTGCGGGGATATTAAAAATTCCTACTCCGGATGAACAACCATGCGGTGATGTGGTCACTGGAATTGTGAAAACAGGACATTGGTCAATTTCCAATCCAACGTTAAAGCGTAAATTAAGTTGTAGTTGGCAGGTTGCGGATTTTCCGTGGCTAACTATTTGGACGCAACATCGTAGCCGCCCAGGCACGCCGTGGTTTAATCGCGAGCGCACGCGCGGTATGGAATTAACCACCAAACCGTACCCCAATGGCAATACGGATCCTGAGGTGCATCCAACATGTAAAGGGGTGACGACGGTGTGCCATGTTGAGCCAGGGCAATGGAAGGCGCATCCGATCGTGCTGACTTGGGAACGGTTGTAATTTGTGCGTCTGGAAGTCCGGAAGTCCTGGGAAATCTGCGTTGTATTTTACTAGGGTTATTATCTGTGCTGCTGCAGGAAGGTGTTCGCTGCGCTCACGCAATAATAATTAATTCGTTTTCTAATTTACTGGCGCGAAGCGCCGCCTTTTTGCAGTCGGATAAATAGCGTGCGTTGGCGATTAGATGCCCAATTACTCAAGACTTCCGGACTTCCGGACTTCCGGACCTCCGGACATAAACACCCCAATTGGTTCCAGGTAAGACCAAGATTTCCCTTTGTCAGGTTGCTCATTTCACAGCGAAATGAGCCCCCACAGCAAATTCCAGATCGCCCTGAGCGTGGAAACAGAAACACCATGGCTTGCGAAAAGGCCGGTACGTGATCACGATTCTCGACCTTTCCTAACCACCAAACAACCATCACTGAGTTGATCGGAGATACTCATGTCTTTCATTCGTACTTTTTCTTTATGTGTATTGGCGATGACGGCAGCATTGTATGCCGCTGAACCAATACAGCTATTTAATGGCAAGGATTTAACCGGCTGGGAAGGCGTGCCTGATTTATGGTTTGCGGAAAATGGGGTGCTTGTTGGTCAAACTACCGCCGAGAAAAAAACTAAAGGTAATACATTTTTGTGGTGGCGTGGCGGTGAAATGGAAGACGGGGAATTAAAATTTTCCGTACGCTTAGTCGATACGAAGAATAATTCCGGCATCATGTATCGCGGTAAAGAGATAGGAAATTTCGTGGCGAGTGGCTATCAATGCGACGTGAATGCAGGCGCTGAAAACATGGCGAAATTATATGACGAAAAAGGCCGTGGCCGCGTCTGCATGGCTGGCGAAAAAGTGGTGTGGGATAAATTAGACAACGGCAAGTACGGTAAAAAAGAAAATACCCCAGCCTGTACCCCAGAAGAATTAAAAGCCGCCCAGCGTGATGACTGGAATGAAATTCGTATCGTCGCCAAAGGCAACCACGTCGAGCATTATTTAAACGGCGTTAAAATTCTTGATTTCACCGATATGGAAGAAGAAAAACGTTCCAAAAAAGGTGGCATCGCTTTACAAATACACGCTGGTGCACCAATGCGCGTAGAATTTAAAGATTTGGTCTTTACGCCGGCTGAATAAATAAACGGCAGTCTTTGCATTAAAAAACGGCGGGATATTCCCGCCGTTTTTTTTATTGGAGAATAGACAGGTTTTTCGCACTTCTTATTGAACATTAGTCGAGACTTTAATTGCGGTAATTTAGTTAGGTAAATTATATCCAGCACAGGGCAACTGACAGTTGCCTCGAAGAGTCATCGGTCAATTGCCAAATTATCAGATGACATCACGCCACAGTTGTCATAAGCCTCTGTTATATCAGAGGAACTAAGCGTATACGTGCTGTTCTTCTGTGATATTATCCTTCATAATTTCTCCGTAACCGCTCTTGCCCAGCGAGACTTTGGTGTGTATATAGTCAAGCGAGGTCTCACATTATGGAATCAGATCAAACATCC
>JAHEDF010000118.1 GCA_024641365.1 Planctomycetota bacterium
CACCAGCATTGCTGGTTCAAGATGCGGAAAACTATCACAAGTGTCAGTCAATTAGCACGCTTAGATGATTTCAATAATGATGGTGAAGCTGATAATTATGTCAGTGTTAATCGTGATGCACCGGTCTATCCAAAATATAATGATTTCGCTTTTGATTTAATCACCGACCGTGCCGGTAATTTTTATTTTGGTCGTGGTGGTCATGGTGCCACGCCAGATTATCCATTGCTGACCCAAATTAAAAATTAAGAGACACGATAAATGTTGTGCCGTTAGGAGTCTTTGCGTCCGGAGGTCCGGAGGTCCGGAAGTCTGATGGGTTGGTAAATGGTCGTAGATCAACGATGGCCTTTTTCGTTACTGCAAAAAGGTGGCACTACGTGCCGAGCAAAAATTACCAACTTAAAGTGGTGAGCGCAGCGAACACCTTTTTGCAGTCGCAGAACCTAACCCACACAGTACAAATAATTCACAATAATTAAAGACTTCCGGACTTCCGGACTTCCGGACCCTAATTAAAAACACTGACGTAACTGACCTGATCTAACGACCACACCGCGCCATCAATAGCAGCTTGTAAGACATTTACTTGCCGTTGTTCTTCTTCAGCTTCTTGTTGCGCTTGTTTTGTTTCTGGATGGTTATCACCAAAACGTTGTGCAGTGGTAATGGCACACGCTTGTGCGGCCGCCAAACCTGGGAGTAAACGATCGTCTAACGCTTTGCGTAAACGAACGCGTTCACTGGTTAAATCAGTGTCCACATATTTTTGACCGGCGTCACAGGCGCGCTGCATTTGTTTTTGCCAACCGATAACACGCTCAGGTTGACCAGCTAATAACGGTCGCGTCCATGCATCACGATTGACAGAACTACTGGCGGCGAGGTCGCCATTTTTCGCACTAAATGGTTGTTTTAATAATTCGAGTACAGCAGCGTCTGTTTCAACAGTGGCGTCATCACTACGCACACAAATTAAGCGCTGTGTTGGTGGAGCGACAACAAATAAACGACGTAACACTTCAATGCGAATGTTTGATACTGCGAGTGGCGCTAAATCAACTGCTAGCGAATAGACTGCGCGAATGCCGCTCCACGCTTTGCCACCATCAGGTGCTTTGCGTCGCCATGCCATGGCTTTGCACCAATCAGAGGCAGTCGCATCAGCAACTAAACGATCTATTAATCGATGTCCAATTCCAAAATAGGATAAATGTGGGTGTGCGAGTGCGGCATTACGGCTGAAAACGCCTTCTTCAGGTTCGTCGTGATAGCGCGTGCGCATCGACCAGGGTTGCGGATGTTCTTCTTTGCGTTTTGCCGATCCGCCCATGGAGCGAATCCAGCGAGCGACAGCGCCGACTGGAACTTCTTCGTCATTGACCGCATTACTTAATTCACCAGCTAAAATATACGCGGTCGCATCACTGGAAAATCCATCGTCAGCTTGTGCATCACGTGCTGCCCGTTCACGGGCGACGACGTCAACAATACCTTTTGTTGCCGCGCGAACGCCCTCTGCGCCACCAGTTAAAGCGGCGGTTAAAGCGGTGGTTTCGACATCGTCAGCAATAAATTCAAGGCCAGACGATGACGCGGTAAATAATCCAACGGCTTGATCTAAAACCTCACACCACGTCGTATCAATGGCATCAGGATTTTCACAACTAAGAATCCAACTGGGAATATCGCCGTCGCGACCAAGGCGATCAACGCGACCGATACGTTGTTCAACGGCAGCAACTGACCACGGCATATCATGATGCACCACGACCGAGACAAATTGGAAATTACGTCCTTCACCGCCTAATGGATCGCTGACCATAATCGAACAACGAATATCGGATGCAAAGCGGCGAGCTGCATCTTCGCGCGCTAAAGTATCTTGATGAGCACCAAAGGTCTCAACGGTTTGGTCACCAAATGCTTTACCAAGTGCAACGGCTAATGGTTCAATTGCTAATGCGTGTGTGGTAAATAACAATATTTTTTCGTCAGGGGAATCTTCCCAGAATTTTTCAATAGCTTTTATTAATTCCTGCAAACGCATAGTTGGCTTTTTGTGGGACTGTTTAAGCCAGGTGGCATTCGCACTGCGCAGATTTTTCAAAACATCGGCCTCCACCGATGGATCGCAATTACAGGCTGCACTAATAGCGACATGAGTTGCTATTTCATTTTCAGATAAATCAGATCGTAATACTTGCTCAAGCGTTTCATTTTTTCCGGCCTGGTCACGATATTCTTTAAATTCTGCCGGATCTTCTAGTACCGTAGCGCGCATTGCTAATAAGCGATCAGTTACGGCAGGATGTGCAGCGACTGCTAATTCGACTTGCAGAATCCAATGCACTAAACGTGGATTTAATTGTCCAGCAGCAGCTTGCACTAAAGTCATTCGATAATTTTTCAGCGCATCACGAACGGCAATTTCTGCTTTATCAGGTTTGTACGAAATTATTTCTCTACTGCGCGTCGTTGCATCGAAGGCGCGAATGCCCGTGGTTTCTGCTAAGCGAGCCAACACACTACGACGATTGCGAATGAGTCGACGATCAAGCTGTAAATATTCTCGCACATACCCTAATACTTTATCGATGGCTTTGCCATCGGTGCGATAGGCTTCAATATGTTTTTGTAAAATCGGATCGCCTGGGACTGCCGCTAACCAGGCATCACATAAGGCATTTCGATCATTATCAGCGATTTCGGCGGTTTGTTTTAATAGGGCGACCACTTTATCATGCGCAGTGAAGCGTGCCTGAAAGCCGTCAATATCATCGGTGTGCCAAATGTGTGGCTGCAATAATGCTAACAATGCTAAGTACGCGTCAGCGTGTTGGCGTGCAGGCGTTGCGGATAATAATAAAACATGCGGTGTGCTTTTTGAGAGAACGGCAATGCGCTTATATAATAAACCGCCCGGTTGCATGCGGTGACATTCATCAACAACAAGCACATCCCATTCCGAGGTCGCTAAACGGAGTGCGTCTTTACCTTGCAATGATTCGACTGCGCGACTTGATGCGATAACAAATTGTTCATCCACCCAGGGGTTACCTTGATAAGTTAAAATGCGCTCAGCATCTAACATAATAAAACGACGACCACCGAAACGGACAAATAATTCTAAAAACCATTGACTGATTAAAGCGCCAGGAACAACAATTAATACGCGTAGCGTAGGTTTAATTGCTAACAATGATTGAATAACTAAACCAGCTTCGATGGTTTTTCCCAGTCCCACTTCATCAGCTAATAAAAAGCGCACGTGGCGATCATCTAACATGCGTTGAGCGGCTAACATTTGGTGCGGCAAGGGCATGACGCGTGCCGCTGCTAAACCAACCACACCACCTGTGTGTTCCCACGCATGATCGCGCCACGCTAATAATTGTTCACGCGCACTAATGGTGTTGGGTCCCCATGGCTCGGGCATTTTTGAGCCAACCGATTTTGATTTATGGGGCAATAAATCATTAAATGCAGCAGTAACTAATTGTTCAACGGCGTCGCGTGGTGCGGGCATACCAACAATGGTATCTTCGCGCATGGCGACGGTTTCGTCGCCACAAGTAATAGCATAGACTAATAAACCACTAGCGGCATCACGGCCTAATTTTGCAGGGGCAATTATTCCAGCGACCGGTTTTTCTGCTCCGGGCCGATTAACCAAGACACGTGTCCCAGGTAATAAGGCATAGCGTTGTACTAAGCGTGTTTCCTGGGTCATCTCCGCGCCAGTGGCGAGGAATTTAATCAGAGTAAATCCACCACGCTCCTCAATTAAGCGCGCGAGGCCTTCAGATTGGAGATCAACAACGGTTACGAGAGCGCCTTTTGCCATGCGGCTGGGCATAGTCTGCCGCAATATGGATTCGTCCAGTGTTGACGCGGTGGTGATCGTACAGAGACACAAATAGGCGATTATATGTGAATAATCACTTCTATGTTGTTTGTCGTAGAGAAATCACCACTGCTTTGGTTCCTCTTTCAGGCGTTGCACAAATCGAATAGTTCCGCCAAAACTTTTGAGCTTGCCTTGCGCAGAATTATAACGACTGCGATTTTGCGGACGTTGAGCGTAGCTGGTGTTTTGAAATAATTCGCCATCACCATCGGTGCCTACGCCTCCTAAATCACCTGCTAAATTAAAAACTAATTGTCCACCAACTGCTGGACTCCATTCGACTAAATACCATTGACGTAATTCATTTGCTTGGATGGCATTAAAAATGTCCTCACTTTGAAACAATTGTTTGCATAATTCATTTTCTTCATCGGATAAAAGAGGATCATTACCAAATGAGCGGAAACCGTTGGTGCCACCAACTCCTACTGTGACCACAAACGTGGCGGCATTATAAACGCGATAATTTTTATCTGGGTGAGATGGACCACAGCGATGCAAACGAAACCACGACATATTAATCGAATTTGCAACGGGGGTAGGGTCGCCACGTTTAAATTCATCAAAAGCTTTTTCGGTGGTGCTACTTGAAGCTTGATTCCATTTCCAATTAACGGCGTTCACATTCAGTAATGGCATGGGATCAGGGCGTGATAAATAGGGCACACCATTTTCGGGATTAATAGGATTTGGCGCTGCGTCTAGACGAATGGCATAGGGTGGGATTTTTTTACGATACATGTCGACACGTAATGAACTGCCAATGGGAAAATAGTCATTTGAATAGCCGCTTGATGAACGTCGGGTATCGCTTTGTGTGCCCCAGTTTGGTCGATAGGTATATAATGAATTACCAGATGGCGTTGTTGCAGACTGCGCATCAAGAAAAAATATATCACGTGTCGTTGCAGGTTGCGCATCGACTTTTGGACCAACCGTTCCGTCGCGTACGTCGATCCACCCGTGACCTTCTAAATGAAAACTTTTATTTTCTGTAGCGCGTCCAGAACCAACCTCTTCGACCGTGGTATCATAACCTAACCGTGACGCTTCCATAATATAACAACACGCTGCAGATAACATGATGCGCGCTTGTGCCTCTTGCATCATTTGCTGGCTTTCTTGTACGTCATTACGCATGCGCGATAAAAACGTTATAGCGAGACTTGCTAAAAGTGCAGAAACGCCAGCAACAATAATTAATATGGTACCAGTGCGATGAGGAGTAGAAAAATACATGTGTAAGGTCTCTATAACAGGTTTTTAAATTAGAGTCCATTATCAATTAATGGATTGTCATAACTATCAAGATGTGGGTCTGCATCACCATCTTGAGGAAATGGATTAGCCCATTTATTTTCTTTGAGATGCCGTTGTTGCCGAGCACCACGCAAGGTGGTTCCAAAGGCGGTAAATGAAAATTCAGTTTCCTTGCCAGTTAGATTATTAACCCAGGTAATACGATGCAGACAGAGAAACTGTCCAGTACGGATATGGCGAATAGAGGAGACATGCAATTGCGGCCATATTTCCGGAGCGTTGGTGGTGTCTAACCAGTGACGACGCGTATCAACTTCGTCAATCATTTTATCTAATTGTGCTTCCCCGGATCCCGCTGCGCCAGCGCGGATATGTGACCAATATTTTTTACTGCAGACATCAATTAAGTCTTTTACATTGCGAGGTTCTAACGATTCTGAAGCAGTCTTTGTAATTTTATAGGGATTAGCCATTGAATAGACCGGACCAAGTGTAATTCCTAAAATATCATTCGCATAATGCACACCATTTGCTCCGCCATCTGCTCCCAAATAATAATGTTTTCCTCGCATGCCACCACCAGTGTAACACCACTCGGGAGACATGAGCCACATGGGTCTCTGGGTTTTTGCACCATTAGAATAAGCAGCGAGCGGTGTATTGGATGGAATATAATCAAGCATGCCATATGAACCTAAGGTCCATTTTAAATGATTTATTTGATGGTGATGCCATGGTTGTCCATTTGTCCCTAAAGTATTAAATAAATAATAAGCACCAAATAATTGTCGCTTTAAAACGCAGTTTGATTTAAACGATGTCGCACTTTCGCGTTCTACTTTGCCATTATTATTTCGTACGGGCTGGCCATTTGCATCTAATTTGCGAATCGATTTGGTAGGAACACGTTCCGCTAAATTTACCCACGACCAACTACGGGGGTCATGTGCCATCCAGGCATTTGGATCCCATCGTTTTGATTTTTTTAAGCGATTTCTTTCACCATTTGATAACCGTGACTGTAATTTATCGACGCTGCCACCAGTGATTTGCCCAACGGTCGATCCATTATTAAAATCATTACTTACTTTCATGGGGGTAAATGACATGCCTTGAATGCGGCCATTAACATCAACATAATTCCTTAATACAGTTTCATCATTTGGTGTCGCTGGGTTGCCAGGTGAACTATCATAGGGATTATCATGGGATGACCAAAAATCGGTCTCAGCCAATGCAATGTTCATGCCTGCACGAATAATACTATTTTCGGTAGCTAAATTCTGTGCGAGCGAAACGCTTTGTGCAGCGGTTCGCAACCCGGCTGTGGCGACATACACCACCATCGTGCCGAGCGCGATAGCGATCATTAATTCAATGAGTGTAAAGGCGTGTTGAGTTGGTGTGTGTTTCATCGGACTACCAGCGGTAAACGTGGGTCATAGAAATTGAATCGTGCAATAACGGATGCGCGCATGCGCACTGATTTTGGAACTGGTCCGCGATCAAGGCGACCTTTTAAACCATGCCCAGAAGATGTTGTTTCGTCTAAACCAGTGCCATTAAAATTACGGTCAGCACCATAAAGCCCCGAAAAAATATCTTTACCCGCAACGCCGCGATCTGGTGATTTAAAATTATGCATGGCATCAAGGCCGATAATTGGAATTTCTTCTCCGGTTTCTTTAAAGGCCGTATCTTCAGTAAATAAAATTGTTTTTTCTGGATTTCGCAGGCCGAAAGCAAAGCGATCATCAAATGAAGAGCGATTACCCATGCCGCCGCCGCTTAAGTCATCTAGTAAACTTGTAATAGTAGATTTTTTATTATGTGGTGCCCATTTTGGATAACGAGAAGCATCAACCGGTGCGCTTGGTGCCGTTTCAAAATCTTCGTATGCTTGCCAATCAACCGCATAAAACACTAATTGGCGACAACGATCAGCGCCGACAAATGGATGGGTTAATGTAAAGCGTGATTTTGGTGATTGGCTACGCACATCATTCATTTTTCCCGATAAATCAATTTTGGGATATGAAAAACTACGGCCAATATTGGTAATTGGTTGGGCTCCGGTTAGGCGCCATTGATAGGGAGCAGGATGACCACCAGCAAATGGTGATGTGGTGCCATCGGGAGTCGCGCCACCATAATATGAATAGGCCGCCCCAAATCCGCTATTATCAGGATTTACTAAGCCACCAAATGGGTCGTATTGGAGAAGCGGAAAATCCATCATGATCGAACGATTAAGCGGACGTGGTGCACCAAAGTCATATGGATAGGTGGCTGCATAACGCATGGCTATGTGCATGGCATTTTCAACGTAAGTCAGCGCACGAGTTTTATCCAAAGCAAAAGGAATGGTAAAAGGGGCTCCAATCGTTGAGCCGAGTCCAGGATTTGTAGTTGGCGCAAACACTTCGAATTGCCCTGGAAAATTTATAGCCTCATCTTCAGCGGGTATGCCATCTTCATTTTCGGGTTGAAAATGAGCGGTAACGCACATTGCTGCATGCGCCAGAAACCGCGCGGCGTTTACGGCTAAAGCAATATTTTCATTACCGCCTGAAAATAATTCTGATGATGTCAGTAATCGCTTATCATAATTTAAAGCAACACCTTCTTTTATTTTCGTTGAAACTTTT
Organism: Planctomycetota bacterium; assembly: GCA_024641365.1. The sequence continues at coordinate 7,819 of JAHEDF010000118.1, forward strand.
TTACGTTCTGCGTACCAATACGCTAATGCAAAATAAGCAAGCGCAGATTCGCGTGATAATTGTTTCATCGTAACCGGTGTGCTGTCTAGTGGATGCTGATAGACCGGATTTTTTAACATCGTTCCAGGGAGAAATTCTGGTTGACGGTCACTGGGTTCTCCCTGTCCTTCATTGTTTCGTTTTTGTCCATCCGCATGAACTTGCCGCCATCCCGTAAAGCGCGGTAATCCAGTTGTGTCCCCATCAATGACATAATGACAGTCGAGTACCCAACCACTTTCTCCGTATGAATAATAACCACTATTACGATGTAACGGTTCGCCATTAACAACGACAGTTGGTACATTGACGTCATCGACCCACGCTGTGGTTAATGGCAAGGTTTCTTTATTGCGAATGATGGCGCGATATAACAAACCCATATCACCTTCATCGGCAGGTAATGTATTTTCCAACAGTAAAAGTCTGGTGCCATTCGCATCTTCGTAGTGTCCATATGCAGCACCGACCGGTATTGCACCTGGTCCAGAATTATGCGTGCCATCCTGACTATCCTTGCCAAAGGCAAAAGGCCCATGCATTGGAGGTGAAGGATATGGTGCGTAATAAGGCCAGTCTTTCCATGGATTAAAAGTTAATGCATTTTGTTGTGCATAACCGACTACGGCACAAATAATTTTTTGATTTTCATTGGGTAATGGCATTTGTTCCCGTGTGCCCACTTCATTAAATCCGATTGATGCTAATGGATGCGAATAATAGACGTAGCCACCATTATATAATATCTGGGCGATTTCGTCGTTATCGGAATCAAAGCGACGAGCAATATCGAGCGGCACTGGAAATAGTCCAAAGCGGTGTGTCGAAATGCGTGTCTCAAAATCAGGCGCGTAACTACGATAGGAACTATAGGTGTCCCATGGATTGACGCCTTCACGCTCCATGTCGTGATTGGTATTGGGAGCGGATGTGAACTGATCCATCATCTCCATGGCCATGGCAGAGGCGAGGATTTGATAGCGCGCCATTTGTTGGGCCTTAATGCCAGTGGGCAGCATGATAAGGACGCTGACGACTCCAAAGGCAACAATGGCCAGTGAAATACTCACCTCAAATAAGGTAAAACCACCACGACGAAGTCGTAACCGATTTAAAATGGGGACAATTAGTTTCATAGGTGACCTAATTTTATTAATAAAACAAAACGTGCTTATTTTATGTGCACGATAATTATCGTGTTACATATATGACAGGCTATTAATCCGTGGAGTCGCTTATCCGACGGGAGAGTATTTTGAATACCGGACACGGAAGTTTTGCTGCGCGAAAATGTATGTGAACGCCCATTAAAAACACAAGTTTTTTCTATGTAATGGCATAAGTTGTTATTTTATTAGTAATATTATATTATGTTTTATTGAGGAAAAAATTCTTAATCAATAATAACGCCCACGTACTCATTGCGCTAATTCAGTCGATTATCCAAAGAAATTTTATTTTTATATAAACGCCTATAAAAAGGCATTTTCTTCTTGGGTTTTCGTAAAATATAACGTGAAGTAAATCGTTTGTAATCAGAGAAACAGCTGTCATCTGCTGAGTAGATAATTTTCCTCAGTAGATTTTTGAGAGGTAAAACCAATGCCGTTTTTTTATATGACGCACAATTATGTTGATAAATTTTACACTATATCAAACGTATGTTGCGTTTTCGGTATGAGGACCACAAATCAGAAAATATTTTAGCGAGAATAATAACGGAGTTAATCTGCTATGGTTGATTCAAAGTCGTTCGCGATCATTTGCGGTATGTTGTGCACAAAACTCAATTAAGGCGACTTACTTAAGGTGCGAGCTTTAGATCGACCATGTTGGTGGGTTCTAGGAAGTAAGATAGACGAGCGGCTAACAGAAGAGTGTGAGCGAAAAACACGCCTCACTTGCCTAATCTGCTCATTCACATCCTGTTCGATAGGAGCACACTGTACGCATACGTG
>JAHEDF010000576.1 GCA_024641365.1 Planctomycetota bacterium
CGGCAGCAAAGCCGAACGAGCAACTACTCGCCAGCAGCAAGGTGATGAATACCTTATTTACGTGAGATAACATACGGTAACTCCTTAGTAGATGATGAATTAATACGCTGAAACCCGTACGCAGTTGACGAACACTTCAACGCTATTCAAGCAGCTAACGGCAGCACCATCTATTAGGTAAATTACGACCTGAATACGCAAAAGCTTACCCACTTGAGCCTTATTATTTTATCCCTTGTTGTCTAATAACTATCGACACATAGCCGTGCTCCTTCCCTGTGGGTGGTTTGACGATCAAGGCGGGATCGAGATTGACCAAGGTAACGCTCTGTGGTTTGCTGTCTGGTCTTGGTCCATGCTGGTGAAGTTGGAGAAATATAGTTATTGCCCACGGTTGCGCTGCGAAATTTTGCTCTGTCAATTTAGTTTCTTGCGGCACATCTATTGCTGCAATGTTGCCTTGTTCTCTATATGAGCGAACGTAAGTCCGAAGTTCAATTACTTTTTTAATAATTTACTTTTAAACTACGTGTACGCTTTAGCGCACACATAGTTTAGTTTCCCACTTCTTCATGCTCAGTACTTACCACACAGTCGTGGTCATCAAATAAATTAAAATAATACACGGTGGTTCCTTCCGGCAAAGTAGCAGTGATTCGGTTTTCGTCTTTGTTGATGGTGGTGGACGTGGATTCCCATTTTCGCTTGGGCCACAAACCGGTATCCTTCGTCCAATTTAATTCGGCTTTGACGACGTTGCGCTTGCCAGAGAGCGTGGCCCAGACCTGTTTGTTGTCACGGCCTTGACCGGTAATTTTGATTAATGGTTCACCGCCGTTTAGAAACGTATCAGCAAAGGCAAAGATTTCTTTGGGCGCTTCACCAGCATCACCATGACCATGCGGCATACGCAAGCGAATAGCTAACGTACGTGGCCCAGGAGGAAGACGATAGGATTTTTGCAGCGCATTAAAAGTATAGGCAAAATCATTTGAGCCGGTGACCCAGCACATTGGCATTTTAGCATTTGCCAAATAATTTGACGGATCCCACCACGACATCCAGCGCGTGGCGCGCTCTGGTCCTAATTCTATTACTCTATCTGCAAAGGTGTGCTCGTTGGTAAATCCGCACCCATATACAGGAATGGCACATTTAAATCGCGGATCGTTTGGAGCAATTAAACAGGTTAAGTAACCCCCCCAGGAAATACCAGTTAAGCCAGTGCGATTTTTATCAACTTCAGGCAAGGATAATAAATAGGAGTGGGCAAGTATGCCCGCAGATACAGCGTGATAGGCCCATTGATCCGTATAGGGCTCATCAATTTGATTAAATCCTCCCCAGCCAGGAGGTCCGCTCAATTCGTGGCGTTCCCATTCTTTGCTCGACTTACCGTTTATGATTTTTCTGCGAGGCAATCCACCGCAGGTGTCAATGGCGATTGCCGCGTACCCATGTGCTGTCCAGCGTCGTACCCATTGATCAAATGCGGTGCCGCCACCACCATGCACTAAGACCATGCCGGGAACCTGTGTGCCGACTGGTACATCTGGCAGGCCGACATAGGCAAATATCCGCGTTTCCTTACCTTTATATGATTGTCCTTTTAAGAATAATGCACGCACACCTTTTGCTTTAAAGCCGTCAGCAGGGAAAACAGTAGGTGGATATTGCAAGGCATTTAAATCCCACATCGCTCCACGTGGTCCATTCACTGCATCTGCGCTGTAAGCGTGCTGGATGGCTATCAACAGCAGGAATAAGCATTGTAATATACGCATAACAACACCTATACTGTAGATATCACAATCACAATAGATAAGTTTATGTGACACGCATAACTAAGTAAAATCCGACGAATATAATAATAATATAATTAAAATAACCCAAATCATAAAGTAGATGTGAGCTATGTAAACAACAGGCATCATTGCCACAAAAGAGAAATGACCGAGCGGCGTGACAGTAATTTACCATTAATCAATGTAAGTGGTTGGTAATGTGTAAATATAGTAAAATGCTGAAATTATTTATTATTTAGCAATCATCACGCCTGATTATACGCGCTGTGGTCAACAAACGCTGGGAAACTACTAGCGGGAAAAATGTCATGCTGGAGCATTGGATAATCCCAAGCAGTTTACTGAACTTATTGTCGGGCGAGTCCCCAATCATATAGCAGTCCTTTTCTGTGCTGTGGTCTTAAAAAATAGCTCGTTTGTATTAATAATTACATGAAAGCACTGTGCGCTACGCCAATCTATAACGGCACTAACCACTATTCATGAAATGAATGACAACTGAAATATTCATACTATTCGAGCGGTTTTTAGCCACAACCGGACTTTTATTTGGGCTCAAAACCTGGCCGCACGGTACCATCAAAATCAATCAATGGCTTTGGGTCCGTTACGGTACCGAGCTCACGCACACCCGGACCTTTATCTTTTAATCCGAGGTCTTTTTCCATTAATTGCGCCAAGCCCTGCAATTTGGCGACTTCGTCGGCATGATCAGCTGCCACGTTCGTTTCTTCTCCAATATCACTATCCAAATTATAAAGTTCTTTTTTAGCTAAATGTAATTTCCACGGACCACTACGTACCGCTTCTAATATGAGGCCCTTATAATAATAAAAGACCTCATGTATGGGTT
>JAHEDF010000577.1 GCA_024641365.1 Planctomycetota bacterium
AGATCTTACATTTGATCAACATATGCTCGTCGCTTTAATGGCACCACGGCTAGTTTATGTGAGTAGTGCGGACACTGATCTTTGGGCGGATCCCCGCGGTGAGTTTTTATCGTGTAAGCACGCAACACCTGCTTACCAACTGCTAGGTGAAAAAGGATTGGAAGCAGAATCGATGCCCTCACTCAATGAGCCAATAAACAAAGGTCGTATTGGCTACCACATTCGCAGCGGTGGCCATACGGTCAACGAATATGACTGGAAGTGTTACATGGACTTCGCCGATCGGTTTTTCCGCAATAATTAATAAGGAAGTAGCTCTTACTTTACTTACAAGACAGGCATTTAATTCTCATTGAACTGCAACGACATACATCACCGTTGTTTTAAAAAGTAATTATTTTTCTCAGCCCCAGTCACCACGACTGGTTTATTTTATACTCTGATTTACCCGACGCGACCAACAGGCGTGGCGAGTGTTTTTTCGCGATGTTGCACAATCATGGCAGCAAGTGGACGCCGTGTTCGCACTCATTATTTCGAGGGCAAAATACTATTATCATGAGATTCATGCTTACTAGTTTGTGATTCGTAGTGAGAGCGACTCGGAGCCATTGTCTCTCTTATGCAATGAGATTACTTTTACATAAATTGAGAACAAAAGTGACATGGTAGGAAAGTTTATGTTTTAATCAGCAACGTTTTAGTGGTTATGAGGTTGTATGTAGTAATGAGACATAGCGTTTACCTTTATTTACTAATAAGTGTTGCGCCGTTGTGTATGCCGGGAACTGAATGGTTTGTAGCACCTAACGGTCAAGATGCACAGGCAGGGATGATTGATGCTCCCTTTGCCTCTATCGCACGAGCACAGCAAGCAGTTAGTCCAGGTGATACCGTCTCCATTCGTGGTGGTACATATGTCATGACGACAAGCCAAATCGCTGAAACACAGGGGCTATTTGCGCGATGTATTGTGCTAAACAAAAGTGGTACAGCGGCGGCGCCCATTCACTATCGCGCTTATCAAGATGAAATCCCTGTATTTGATTTTTCCCAGGTGCGCCCTGCCGATTGTCGTATTACCGGCATATGGGTACGCGGCGATTATATTCAATTAATTGGTCTGTCACTAACCGGGGTTCAAGTAACGATGCTAGGACATACCCAATCTATTAGCGTCGAAAATACTGGAAATAATAATCATTTTGAGCGACTGCGCATGTATGACAGTCAAGCAATTGGTTTTTATATGGTTAAGGGACGAGATAATCTCATTCTTAATTGTGATGCGTGGTCGAATTGGGATTATACCTCAGAAGATAAAAAAGGGGGGAATGTAGACGGTTTTGGTTGTCATCCCCAGAAAGGCAGTACGGGAAATATTTTCCGTGGCTGTCGCGCGTGGTATAACAGTGACGACGGCTATGATTGTATTAATGCACATGAAGTAGTGCGGTTTGAAAATTGTTGGGCCATGGCAAATGGCCAAGATGCAAACGGCAAACGCTTAGCTGATGGTAATGGCTTTAAAGCAGGGGGCTATGGCTCGACTCCGAAGGAACGATTACCAACGATAATTCCGCGTAATGAAGTCGTAAATTGCATAGCGATACTTAATCGCGCCCATGGATTTTATGCCAATCATCATCCTGGCGGTTGTGATTGGATTGCCAATACCGCTTATCGGAATGGCAGTAATTTTAATATGCTTGGTCGTTTGCCGGATAATAAAACAGATATTCCTGGGAAGGAACATGTGTTACGCCGAAATATTGCAGTTGGATCTCAGAGAATACTTATTAATAATGATGAAGAAACGGCCACATTGGACAATAATTATTGGTCTGCACAAATTGACGAGCAATTATTTCATAGCGTGGATGTGCAGCACCTTTATTCATCGCGAGGAAAATTAGGGCAATTGCCAAACCGAACATGTCTACTGCCACGCTCAGGGAGTGTGGTTGATGGATTAGGCGCTTTGCCACCAGAATCAAAATAGGGGTAAAATTCCCGCAAAGCCCATAATAAAGTGATTAATGGCATCACTTGCTGATTGTAACGAGAGGCCTATTTTTATGTTATGAGCATTTATCCTCGCAGCCATTTTCAACGGAGCAGACTGCTTGTTTTATTCATGTTCGGTTTTTGGGGAACAACTGTTCCACTACCAGCAGTCGATGTGATAAATGAGTTTTCGGCACAAACCTATACCAGCGAATCTGGCGAAACATTATTATATCGCTGGTATGTGCCGTCGTCGGCCTCAGCTGAACATACTGTGCCAGTTATATTTTTATTACATGGCACATCTGGACGAGGACGTGATAATGTCACGCAATTGACCGAAGCGAATCGCGATGCGATTGCTTTTATTCGCGCACAAAAAAATCATCCCTGTGCGATTGTTGTGCCACAATGTCCGCCAGACGATCAATGGGTGCGAACCACATATGATCGCAATCAACACGTACGCCCAGCTAATCAGGGACGTACGATGTCTTTACTTACCGCACTAATACGCGAAGTAGCGCAAAATCCGCGCATTGATAATCAGCGCGTCTATTGCATTGGTAATTCGATGGGCGGATATGGCACGTGGGATGTGGTGACGCGTGAACCACAATTAATAGCTGCAGCAATCCCAATTTG
>JAHEDF010000578.1 GCA_024641365.1 Planctomycetota bacterium
CCTGAACTTTTTGAGGGTAAAGCGTTTTTTATTCGCGATCAATTTCTTATCGAAAAACGTCGCATCATGGCACTTGAATATTTCGCCATGAGTGGCGAACGCGCAATAAAATATAAATTTCTATTTCTTGATGATAAAGGAAACATAGAACGTCATTATTCGCTCGGTTCATATGATACAACTAATGAATTCATGCAGGCTCAAAAGGCTTTGCCGAACAAAGCTCGCTATTATCACCTAGATAGTTACAGCAATGGTGGTTCATCGCATAGGACAATTCAGTTCTATTCCGGTTTACCCAATTACGCCGATGTAAAAAAAGCTATGTTAGATACAGAAAAAGGTGATTTAGATCCGATTTCTGGAACAGACACAGCACCATAAATTTCCTTACTAGATAAATTATCGATAATTCATTTTACCCGCGTATGATGAACAGTTTTTTTTCGCTCATTAGAATTGCATCGTTCTAGTGGTTCTGCACCTGTGCTCGTGTTTCTTTTTAGGTGAGTCGTTTTCCGTAATAGAAATACCAATCCGTCGATCTGTCTCGCCAGCGTTGGATATTCCAAATAATTCCACGCCATGCTGGTTATCGGCAAACGTAACACGATGCTATGCTCATGAGCATGGACCACCCACTTTTACCTGATCGTCTCATTTCAGCCGGAAGCGGCTCAGTTCGTGTCGCTGTGCGACTCTGTGCTAACGTAGAAAGATCTGTTGAGCACGTTGCCACAGTCATTGCCGAGACCATTCGTAGTGCTAACGCAGATGGACGACCATGCGTCTTAGGCCTACCTACAGGTCGCACACCAATTGCTGTTTATAACCAATTGGTGGGATGGCATCGCGCTGGTAAATTAAGTTTTAAAAACGTAATAACCTTTAATTTGGATGAGTACTTTCCTTTAGCACGATCTGAATCAACGAGCTATTGGACATTCATGCATGAAAATTTATTTAATCATATTGATATTGATCCAAATAATATTCACATTCCACAGGGAGACATTCCTGAAGCTGACGTCGCCATGCATGCCGCACAATATGAACGCGCAATCGCTGATGCTGGTGGACTAGATTTAGTTGTCTTGGGTGTTGGTGGGAATGGACACATTGGATTTAATGAACCAGGTGCTCCCGTTTCAAGCCGTACTCGCTTAGTAAAATTAGCCAGCGCCACGAGACGCGCTGCCGCTGTTGATTTTGGCACTGAAGATGATGTGCCAACCGGCGGAATCACCATGGGCGTATCGACTATATTATCTGCCCAACGAATTATTTTATTAGCGAGTGGAGCGAAAAAAGCTGCCGCTGTTGCCGCTGCAGTTGAAGGTCCCGTTGAAACAACCTGCCCAGCAAGTTTTTTGCAACATCACCATGACGCAGAAATTGTTTGTGATCCAGGTGCTGCTGCGCGCCTGATGTTTTTACGTAAACCATGGACGATTGGTTCGGTTGATTGGGATAATCAACAAATGGTTGCCGCTGCTATTGACGTCGCCGAACAATCAAAAAAACCATTACTCAGTCTAGGGCCTGACGATTACGTCGCCCGTGGCTTAGGTGAATTATTAGATAGCTGCGGTCCCTCTGACCAAATTAATTTAAATACCTTTCGCCATCTCACCAGTCGGATAACCGGATGGCCTGGCGGCAAACCTGCAGACCGCAGACGCCCTGGCGATATCCCGCAACCTGATGACGGCATTCATCCAAAAACTATTTTAGTATTTAGTCCGCATCCCGATGATGACGTTATTGGCATGGGTGGCACGATTGCGCGTTTAGTCGAACATGGTCATAACGTCCACATTGTTTATCAAACGGCTGGTTACCGCGCTGTTCATGATGAAGACGTTGAGCGTCATCAAGCATTTCTCCACGGTGCACTTCAAATTGCCAAACATCCATTACCAACATTTAAAGATGACCATATCAGTGGATTAAAAGCGCTCGTCCGCCGTACAGAAGCTGCTGCGGGAGCAAAAGTTGTCGGCGTACCTGGATCACAACTTCATTTCCTCGACTCTCCATTATATAGTAACAAAGAAGTTGGTGATGAAGATGTGCAAATACATGTAAAATTACTAAACCGATTACGCCCACATCAAGTTTATTCAGCTGGAGATCTTGCAGATCCAAATGGAACGCATCGTCGTTGTTTATTAGCCCTTCGTGCTGCTTTACGAAAATGTTCCTCAGAACCATGGTTCAATACAACAAGCTGCTGGCTCTATCGTGGCGCCTGGGATGAATATGAATTAGAAGAAATTGATCGCTTCGTGCCGTTATCTCCAGGCGATGTGCTCAGAAAACGGCAATCCGTTTTACGACATCAGTCACAACGCGACCGAGCGATGTTTCCTGGTGAGGATGCACGTGAATTTTGGCAACGAGCAGAAGAACGAAATAGTTCCTTAGCGCAGCGCTTGGATAAACTCGGCCTTGCGCAATACGCAGCACTCGAAGCTTTCGTACGCTGGAATCCGCTGGATAACAAATGGCTCGCATAACAACGGCAGTTATTTTAGCACGTGGATTAGGGACACGCATGCGGGCAAGCGGTTCGCAATCGCTTGATGAAAAAGCCGCTGCAGTTGCCGATACCGGTGTTAAAGCCCTCATCCCTATTGGGCG